>NZ_DAIK01000166.1:13677-21711 GCF_002496085.1 Methanosaeta sp. UBA458
CCGGATATGATATAGGTGATGTAGACCGAACTGGCGATGAGAAATACCTTCTCTAAAGAGCGGCGGTTGCCCATGACCACGATCGACCAGACCAGGACCGCGGCCGCGGGAACGGATACATATTTGCTCACTCCGAATATCTCCATGCTCGCCGCCACCCCGGCGAACTCCGCAGTAGTTGTGCAGAGGTTAGCGATAATGAAACCGAGGAGGAGGACCACCGTCGGCTTGACCCCGAATCGCTCCCGGATGAGATCGGCCAGACCCTTGCCCGTGACCACGCCCATCCGGGCGCACATCTCCTGCACCACGAACAGGGCGAAGGTTATGGGTATGAGAAGCCAGAGGAGAGAGTATCCAAAATGAGCCCCGGCGATGCTATAGGTTGTGATTCCGCCGGCATCGTTATCCACATTGGCGGTGATTATCCCCGGCCCGATGATGGCCAGGAACACGGCCAGCCTGGCCAGGGATATCTGGGGAGCTCTGCCCCTCAGGCCTATACCCAATTGCATCAGTCCATCCCTCGGATCCTGCGCAGCTTATGGTAGTTCCAGGGCATGCGCTTCCTGAGGTCTTCGGGAATTATCTCATCTAAAGCATCGTCGAAGGTCACTATCCCCAGGATCCTGCCCTCCTCGTCCGCCACGGGCACGCACAGGAAATCGTATTTGGAGAGGAGGTTAGTGACCTCTTCGATGGTCGAGGTGGGAAGTACGCTCAGGACCTCTTTTTTCATGACGGTGCTCGCTATATCATCGGGTTCGGCCAAGAGCAGGTCGCGAAGAGACATGACTCCCAAGAGTTGACCTGAATCGCTCTGGACATAGATGTAATAGATCATATCCACCTCTTTTCCCGATCTCCTCAGAATGGAGAAGATATTCGATACCGTGCATCCGGAGGGGACGGCAACGTAATCGGTGGTCATGAGGCTTCCCGCAGAGCTATTGCTGTAGGCCATCAGCTCTCTGACCTCCTCCGCCTCCACCTCGTTCATCAGTTCCAGCACCTCAGAGGCCTTGTTCTCGGGCATTATCCCCAGGAGGTCGGCTGCATCGTCGGGATTCATGTTCTCCAGGATGTCAGCCACATCGTCGCTCTCCATCTGATTGACCATGGTGGCCTGGACCTCCGGGTCCACCTCTTCCATGGTCTCGGCGGCTGTCTCCTCGCCCAGGGAGTCGAGAATGAGAAGACGATCCCTGTTGTTCAGCTCCTCCAGGATATCGGCTATATCCGCGGGATGAAGGTCATTGATGGTCTTTCTGGAGATCTTGAGGTGAAGGCTTCGCAGGTTGGGATCGAGGGGATCGATATAAGACCAGGGTACAATGCGGTTGGGCAGTCTTGCCATCAGGCCGCCAGAAAGGCCGCCAAGTCCCAGCCTCCTGATTATCCCCTTGAAACCGACGTCCACCCCTACCAGGCAGAGGGATCTCTTTACCTGGCCGAGGAGGATGTCGTTTACTCTCACCACCTTCAAGCCGTCTATATCCACGATCTGCCGGTCAAGAATGGTCTCGGTAACCAGGAGCTCATTCTCAGAGAGCCTTCCCGGAGGGATCTCGTCCCTGGACACATCCAGGCGGATATCGCCGTTGATGCTGCCAACGCTGGATATGGGTAGGATGACCTTCTCTCTCAGGATGTTGGAGGTATAGATGATGCGCGAGATCTCCAGCAGGGTATCCCCAGGCTGGAGGGCGAGGTCTGATAGCTTGCCCACAGCATTTCCCTCCCGATCGCTGATCTTCATTCCCTGCAGCTGGCTGAAGAAGCTTACCCGATTGGATCCATTTGTTGCTGCCTCCTTGACCCAAAGGGGGCCGGTGGCTGTGATCTTCTCAGCGATGCCCCTGGATGTGCGCCACATATCACCTCAGTTCCTTAACAGCTCAATCTCAACTGCTCAATTCTCTGCTAGCTTAATCTGCTCGATATTCTCAATGCATCCTAGACAGGAGGGCTCTCTTCTTTCACCCGATCCATGACCACGATCTCCAGGAGGTTTTTAACCCCTTCAACGGAACGGATGCGGTCGTTGATGATGGTCTTCAGCTCTTCCAGGCCACGAGACCAGACCTTGAGGAAGAGGTCGTACTCTCCTAATATTCCGTAGACCTCGGTTATCTCCGGGATCAAAACCAGAGCCCGAACCGCCCGATCATGGCTCTCGGAATCGGTCTGGACCAGCATGATGGCGGTTACTGTATAGCCAGTGGCCGCGGGACTGGCGCTGATGGTGAACCGCTCAATGACCCCCTGGGACTTCATGCGCTTCAGACGGAATTGGACGGTTGCATCGGCAATGCCTGACCTCCGCGATATCTCCTGCAGGCTCATGCGACTGTCCTCTCGAAGGTTAGTGAGAATGGTCCTATCTACCTCATCCAGCTCCAAGCTATCGCCCACATCTATCTTGTATTTCTTCAATTATTCCTCTTGATGTTGGCAGAAAACCAATAATACCATATAAAGATTCCTATTTTACCAGTTCTTTGTTTAGATCACGCATTTTCAACTTGCCCAAAAATTTTCCTGGCTAGCGAGGGGGATACCAGTCTGAATTTAGATACAAAATTTAAAAAAATAAATATTTTAATAACTCGACGATCTTTGAACCTCGAAATCCCCTTCCAGGGACATACTGGATCCGATCTTGCTCTTGCCCAATCCGCCCTGGGATGATGAATACATTGAATCTTTGCCGGACCCGATCCGGTCAGAAGCATTGACTGCGGTTGCATTAAAAGCAGTGGTGTTGAGCGCAGTCCAGTTCAGTGTTCTTGTTTTAATGATCGAGGCATTTTCAGCGCTGGAATTTGTGGAATCATTGGAGGATAGATTGATGAGCTTTGATAGATCGACAGTTGAGCCATTCGATTGGACAGTATCAATACCGATGCTAAAGAATGTGCTGTGCTTGTTATTTGACTGGTTGGCGTTGGATACGGAACCGCTCTGCAAATCAGCGATCTTATCCTCCATGCTCTGAGCATCTATATTCATTGAGCCAGATATGGGTGTAGCAGATCCGGTGATAGTAAGCCCTTCAGATTCGATGCCATCCGCGGCCAGAAGGGAAAGCGATGCCGCTCCAAGGACAATTAATACTGCCATTGCTGCCTTCACAATTCCACCTTCATGCTATTAGCATTATAGATGAGATAATACAATTTTAATCTTCCTATGAAAGCCCTTTGGATAGAATCTGGCTAATGTGCGAAATCTGCGCGTCCTACAGTTATATTATCTTTCTTCCCATAGCCTTTTATTTTCACTTCTCCAATCCTATCAATTATTAGAATCATCGAGGATGGCGCTAAATATGATAGAGATTGGCGATGTTGCCCCGGACTTCTGTCTGCCCGGAGCAGGGGGTCAGGAGATCTGCCTTAATGCCCATAGCGGCAAATGGCTGGTCTTATACTTTTATCCCAAGGATAACACCAGCGGCTGCACCCGAGAGGCTATGGACTTCACTGCCCATCTGCCGGATTTTCGCAAGCTAGGCGCAGAGGTGGTGGGAATCAGCCGGGACAGTCCTGCAAGCCACGAGAAGTTCGCCGCCAAGCACAGCCTGAAGGTGACGCTTTTGAGCGATCCGGACCATAGGGTCACCGAGTCTTATGGGGCCTGGGCGCTGAAGAAGATGTACGGCAAAGAGAGCTATGGGACTGTCAGGTCCACCTTCCTCATCGATCCAGAGGGAAAGATAGCATACATCTGGAGGAGGGTCAAAGTGGATGGCCATGCCGCTGCAGTATTAAAAAGATTGCAGAAGCTGCAGGAAATATAGGATCTATCTGGAGAGCAGAATTGATGGGGCAGGAGGGCAAAAGCCCCTCGCTGCTGCCCATTGTTCTCAGCTTGATCGACATTGGATCTTTTTTCAGCCCTATATCTACATGATATCGTTTGTGTTTAGCGAGGTTATAGGCTCGACAGTGCCGGGGGTAGCATTGCCCGCTGGTGTTTCCGCTGATGTATCATCCTTGGTCTGCTGTTTGAGCCTCTCTCTCGCGGCAGCAAGCCTGGCCTTGGTGGAGCTGACGCTGGAATTGATGTTGGAGGCCACGGTTGCGTTCTGGGCTGTGGTGTTGTTGGCCGCAGCTCCAGCTACAGCACTCTCGTTTGTCGCTGCAGCGGCCAATGCAATCGGCTGGACTGCTTGCCCGGCAGGCTGAGCTGCGGAGACATTTTGTGCTCCCGCCGTCCCATAGACCTGCTCATTTGTGAGCTGCAGATAGTCGCTATTAAAGTCAATGACAATGGGACTATCGGTATAGTAGCCATACACCAGAGACACAGGCCTGCTCTGCAAAGAGATGCCGCTGAAGCCCACCAGCGCACGATCCTGGCTCGCGTTTCCAGTAGCTATGACCTCAGTATCGAATCCCGCAGTTGCACTATACGGCCAGCCCCACTGATCAAGAAGGACGAAATTCTCTGGACTGAATACTACATCCTGGGTGCCATTGTTCTGCCCACGGACCTGAACCACTATTCCCTGCTCGTCTGGGTTTATCAGCCAGTCTGTGATCCCATAGTACCTTATCAGCAGAAACTCATTGCCGGCTTTTGGTGTAGCCCACCAGTTGATATTGATGGGTCTTCCGCCCTCAGGAGTCACAGTAATCAACTTGAAGAGGCTGTCCTTTGGAACCACGAAATAGACCAGCTGCCTTCCCTCGTTCAGGGGTTTGTACATCGCTGGATCGTAAACAGCATCATACTGATCCATCATTTGATATGTGGCATTCGAGGCGTTCAGAAGCCCGGTATCCACCTTCAGGACCTCCTCACTATCATTTAACTCATATGGCATCCTGATTGAACCAAACAGGACTACTGTAGCATTTCCATCGCTGGCCTGCAGAGGGTAGGCTCCTGCCGGGCCCATAGCCAGTGCCAGTAAGAAGGCCGGAATAATTAAACACATCTTATTCATTGAATATCCCCACTTTTGCCATCATCTCTCATGAAATGGCTGACTTCATGCTTTTCACCTTTAAATTGCATTCTGCTATTGTCTGTATTTTATCATCCGGTTATATACATTTTATCCAGGATTCTTCCGACCAGGATCCCTGTACCATGCCCCCGAGAGCTATTGGGAAACCTATATCTCCCTGTTCTTTCATATCCAGCGGCGGTGTTCTTAATTGTCAATGCCTATCCTTGTAACCTGCGGCCTCCCTTACGCCAACGGGCCCTGTCATCTGGGCCACCTAAGAACCTATGTACCAGCGGACATCTTCGTCCGAGGATTGAGAAAGATGGGCAAAGAGGTGCTCTTCGTCTGCGGCTCGGATTCCCATGGAACCCCGATCGTGGTCAATGCCGAGGCTCAGGGAATGACCCCCAAGGCTCTGTCCATCAAGTATCACCAGCACTTCGATGAGATCTTCCAGGGAATGGAGATTGATTTCGACTTCTTTGGCGATACTGACGATCCTGCTTGCCACAATCGCACCAAAGAGATGGTAGAAGCTCTCATGGAGAACGGCTACGTCTATCCCAGGGAGATCGATCTTGCCTATTGCCCCAAATGCGAGCGCTTCCTGCCGGATAGATATGTGGAAGGGGAGTGTCCCTACTGCGGCAAGCCCGCCCGGGGAGACGAGTGCGACATGGGATGCGGTCGCCACCTGGAGCCGGGAGAGATCAAGAATGCCATCTGCAAGGTCTGCGGCGGCAGGGCAGAGTACCGCAAACAGACTCATTACTTCTTCCGCCTCTCTGAATTCCGGGACTTTCTGCTCGAGCATCTGCAGACCCTGGGAGGAACCGCCTCGGCCAGGAACTATGCCACGGAATGGGTGCGCTCGGAGCTCAAAGACTGGTGCATAACCCGCAATATGGCCTGGGGGGTCCGATTTCCAGGCAGCGACGACCTGGTGGTCTACGTCTGGGTGGACGCTCCTATAGGCTATATCGCCTTCACTGAGGAGTGGTGCGCCAGGTCTGGCCGGGACTGGGAGGACTACTGGAAAAAACCTTCCCAGATCATTCACTTCATCGGCGGAGATATCGTCTATCATCACTGCATCTTCTGGCCGGCGATGCTCAAAGGAGCGGGATATACACTGCCCTCGGCAGTAGTTGCCAGCGGCATGCTCAAGATCGATGACAAGAAGTTCTCCAAATCTCGGGGCAATGTCATCTGGGTGAAGGACGACTACATGGACCGAGGCCTTCATCCCGACCTTCTGCGCTATTACCTGGCCAGCTATACCGCTCATAATAAAGAGGTCAACTTCGCCTGGAACATATTTGCCGATAAGGTCAACTCCGAGCTTGTGGGGGCTTTTGGCAACTTCATCAACCGGGCCCTCACCTTCAGCGCGAAAAACTTCGAGGGAAAGGTGCCTGAGGGCAAGATCGATGCTGATGTTTTGGCCCGGATCGAAGAGACTATGGCCGAGGTTATATCCGGCCTGGAGGAGTACGAGTTCAAGAAGGCCACCGACAGCGTGATGACCCTGGCCGACTATGGAAACACCTACTTCCAGAGCCATGAGCCCTGGAAGCTGGTCAAAAGCGACCGGAATGCAGCGGCCTCTGTCCTTCGAAGCTGCCTGCAGATCGCCAAAGCGCTGGTAATTCTGATGGAACCGGTAATGCCCGCAAAGATGCAAAACGCCTGGAAGCAGCTGGGCATGCCAGGAGAGGTCAGTAAGATCGCTTTAGAAGATGCTCTTGTGCCCCTGGACTCCGGCCAGAGCCTGGGAACCCCTGAGATCCTCTTCGACCGCCTGGAGGAGAAATTCGTCAAAGAACTGGAGAAGATCTTCATGGATAGGATAAAAGAGGCCGGATCCAAAGGCAAGGGAACGCAAGATAAGAAGAAAGAAGAGATCTCCTTTGAGGATTTCCAGTCCATGGATATAAGAATAGGGGAGATCAAGAATGCAGAGGCCATTAAAGGCTCAAACAAACTTCTCAAGCTCGCTGTGGATATAGGGGGAGAGGTCCGCCAGGTGGTAGCAGGCATCGCCCAGTCCTATGCAAAGGAGGACCTGGTGGGCACACAGGTAGTGGTTTTGGTCAATTTAAAGCCGGCCAAGCTCTTCGGAATAGAGTCACAGGCCATGCTCCTGGCGGCTGATGTGGAAGGCAGGGCAGTGCTTCTCAGGCCGAGAGACGCTGTGGAAACGGGAACAAAAGTACGTTAGGAGGTATGATTTTGCTGCAGATAGAGAATCTTTCCAAGACTTACAGGTTAAATGACAGGGATATCGAGGTCCTGAAAAACATAAGCTTCACCGCCCAGCCGGGCGAGATTTTGGGAATAGTGGGCAAGAGCGGTGGCGGAAAGAGCACCCTGATGAAGATCCTGCGAGGCATGGAGAGCTTTGATTCCGGCAAGATCACCCTGGACGGAACTACCATCACCCCAGACTCCAGCGATGAGGAGATAAGGGCGCGGATGGCGGCCACCGCCATACACCTGCAAAGGGACTTTGCCCTTTGGACGGAGTCCGCTCTCAATAACGTGGTGCGACGAATTCATTCACGCAAGACGGGCTATGAGGTCCTGCCCATACCCGAGAATGCTGATTATGATGAAATGTACAAAGAGGGGCTCTTTTACCTGGGCCTGGTGGGCCTGGAAAAGAAGGCCAGCCACCTGGCAACCATCCTCAGCGGCGGTGAGAAGCAGAGGCTTGTGATCGCCAGACAGCTGGCCAAAAAGCCCAAGGTCCTCTTGCTGGACGAGCCGGCCACCATGGCCTGCCCGGCCACGAAGCAGGAGGTTTTAGATGCCATCAAGAACGTTCGGGATAAGCTTGGCCTGACAATAGTCGTCGTCTCCCACCTGCCGGAGGTCCACAATTATCTGGCGGACAGGCTGATCTGGCTGGAGAAGGGCGAGATCGTAGCTGTTGGAGAGCCACGAGAGATCCTGAACAGGTTCCTGGCAGGAATTGGAAAGCTCGAGCCCCTGGCGCCAAGAAGAAACCTGGGACCATTGATCAAGGTGAGAGACCTGTCCAAGAGGAGCTGCCAGGTCTGCAAGGGAGAGGT
>NZ_DAIK01000022.1:0-3551 GCF_002496085.1 Methanosaeta sp. UBA458
CCCCTGCGCCCCAGCACTGTAGTCCTATAAGATGGAATTAAAAAAGCAAGGAGGTCATCTGACGGAAACTTGCATTTTATCTGTTCGTCCCTCCACCCGTATTCATGATCTGATTCATGGAATCAACCGGGTAACCCATAGACCTGGAGAAGTTGAACAGCTGTAGGGCAAGGTTGGTGAACTCCTGGCCCAGCGACTGAGAAAGGAGCGACTGCGCCCCGCTGGAGATGTCCATCTCAATTTCTATGTCGCCCTCCAGGATGACCCCCTCCAGGCTCTGAACCTGGTAATCGGATAACGCCTCGTTTATGTCTTTCATTTTCATGGAACTTTTCTCATCTGCCATTTTGTCCTCCTCTTTTGACCATTTCAGCCCTTTTTAAGTGGGAGATGGAGGTGGTGACAAACCGCAGGTTAGCCCCAACCTCCTGATTTGAATGGTTGTGTGGAATTCTTAATCCACTAAGTTTGAGTTAATACAAATTAATTTTACTTAAAGTTTGCGGTTAAAAGATCTATAAACGCTTAAAATAATTTTTATAAAAAATTGGTATGGAGCTGAGACTCTCTCCCCAAGAGCATCTTCAGGGTTTGGGGAAAACAAATACCAAATCAGGAAATTCCATACCTAAATAATCGGTCATATACTCTTTATACGCCTCTGTCGGATCTGCAGCGAACTCCGGATGGAGCAGCTTGGCCCAGTATAGGTATCCTACCACGCTATCCAGCCCCGTCATCAGCTCGTTGCTGATCAAGTATACCCGTTGGTTTTTCACCGCATCTATGCTCTCCCATCCATCGCGGCTTGAGATCTCTTCGATCAACGCCTCGGGCTCATCAGTGCTGTTCCAGCCCCAGTCCAACTCTGAGCTGTAAACGTACTTCATCAAGACCTCTGGATTCTCGGTGATGATCCACTCGCTATCCACATGCGGATAAGCTTCCGACATATTGGCAGCAATGTTCCTGCCGCCGGTCAGTTCAAGCACCAGGCTTCCCTTTGCCCCTTCTCCCTATGTCCCAACATCATTTAGACCCTTAAAGCCCGTCTCCAAAAAGACGCTGGGCCGCTCATCCCGGCTCAAATTGTTCACATAATCATCTATCTGCCTTTCATATCCGGAGCGCCATTGAATATACCGGTCCTCTGCCCCATTCGTGCCCAGAATGTAGCTGAGCTTGACCAGCTCCTCCGTCACGAAGTTCGGATCTGTGAACTCCAGGACGACTACGGGTATTCCTGCGGGATCAAGCTTCTCCTCTGCTTCGGATATGGGCGGCCATTTTTCGTAGCTGATTACCAGATCCGGATCAAGGGAGATGGCCGCCTCATAATCCTCTATCTTCCAGCCGCCGACTGATGGCAGATCGGCAAACTCGGGGAAGAAGTAAGTCTTTTCATGAATGGCATTGGAGACGCCGACGACCTTCTCCGTCGCCTTCAAAACCTTGAATGCCTCAGCGGTAAGGCCGCTGGGAACGATGACTCTTTCCACAGGTATATCGATTGACACCGTCCGGTTGGCAGTATCCTTCAAGATGAGATTCGTTTCTCTGCCTGCTACGATGTCCTCGATCTGCGCGATGTCCTCCTGGCCGATATTGCCATCGTTATTGGCATCGGCCAGCTCGCTATATTCCTGTGTGCCATTGATGATCCCTTCAACATAATCGACGTCCCTTTGATCTATGGTATCATCCAGGTTTGCATTGCCATAGATCTTCAGGGTGAGATGAGATCCGCATGCCAGGATCGGCAGTGAGCACAGCATTAACCATGCCAATAGTATCCATATTCGCGTCTTACTAAGCATTTCGATCACCATTTTTTGATTAAAGGAAAGATTAATTGATTTAAGTCTTTCTCATCCGGACGAGGCTGCATTTGATTCATTGCCTCTCAGTATGACGCACCGGCCCAAGATTTATATACAACTTAATTTGTCTAAAAGCCAATTAATTTGACTAAATGGGAGGTAGTAACGTTGAGAAAAAAGGCTTTGCAGATCCTGATCTCTCTTTTATTGCTCATATCAGTATGCTGTGGAGAGACGGTAACCCTGATCGATTTTACTGGGCATCAGGTCGAGCTGTCCGCTCCCGTAACCAAGACAGTATCTCTCTCAGCCGCTGCTTCTGAGATCCTCTGGGCTCTGGATGAGGGAAAAAGCATGGTCGGACGCAGCACCAGCTCCAACTTTCCCCCAATGATCGAGAGCTTAACCGTCGCGGGAAAGCACTCCAACTCACCGGATTTAGAGCTCATCATGGAGCTTGAACCCGAGCTGGTAATTGCCGATACCATGCTCTCGGAGGAGGACCGGAAGGTGCTCGAGGAGGACGGAATTGCCGTTGTCGTGGAAAGGTTCATAGATCCCAATAGGACGCTCCTGGTCATCGAGAACCTGGGAAGGGCTCTTGGAAAAGAGGAGCGCGCTTCTGAGCTGGCGGGCCAGCTGAAAGGTTATCATGATCTCATAAAGGAGAGAATCTCGGGCACAAATTCGGAGGAGAGACCAACCGTGTTCTTCGAGTGGCTGGGAAAGCCGTATCATTCGGCATCTAACGGCACATCCTATGACAACTTCATCGACTTTGCCGGCGGAGTCAACATCGCAGCCAATGAATCGGTCGATTATCCCGATGTCAGCCCGGAATGGGTGATAGAGAAAGATCCTGATGTCATACTTCACATTCTGGGAAGCTCGAAGGACTATACAGAGGAGGAACTAGAGCAGTGGAGGGATGAGATCATATCTCGGCCGGAGCTGCAGAATTCAAGGGCGGTCAAAGAGGGACGGGTCTACGTTTTAAGCGGTACGGTGGCCACGGGAGTCCGCTCTGCGATCGGCGAGCTTTACCTGGCCAAGTGGTTCTATCCCGAATTATTCGAGGACATAGATCCGGGTGTCGAGCATGAGAAGCTCATACAGGAGTTCTACAACATGAAGCTGGAGGGAGGATACGCTTATCCCTCCGATGCCTGAGCTAGCAAATGAATCGAATTCGTATCCTGACGTGAGCCCCGAGTGGGTGGTACAGATCGACCCAGATGTAATCCTTCAGTCGGAGCCCAGCACCAAAAACTACACTGAGGATGAGCTGGCCCAGTTGAGGGATGAGATAATGAGCCGGCCGGAGCTGCAGAGCGCAAAGGCGGTAGAAGACGGACGGGTCTTTGTGATGAGCGGCAAGATCACATCGGGAATACGGGCCATAGTTGGTGAGCTTTATCTAGCTAAATGGCTTCATCCACAACGGTTCGAAGATGTGGACCCTGATGTTGTGCACCGGGAGCTCATAGATAAGTTCTACGGTCTTGAGCTGGAGGGGGCTTACGCCTTTCCCTCATCTTCCTTTTTAGATATGGAGATCGAATGAGAACAACCACACTGTTGATCGTCCTTGCTCTTCTTCTAGCTCCTGCCTTAGCAGAGGAAGAAGAGAAGGTCACATAAACACAGGCAGGAAGCCCTGCTCTTCAGGGCGGGGAGGAATGCCGTAAGTAGCCCACCAAAACCTTTATCGAAGAAGTCAGCGTGACTCTT
>NZ_DAIK01000130.1:0-7158 GCF_002496085.1 Methanosaeta sp. UBA458
TTCTGGCCGGGCGCCCTCACCTTCGGCTTTCCCGGAGTGATGGCCTCCCTATGGCAGGAGATGTTTCATGTTGGCAGCGGGGCCACTGGGTCTACCATCTTCTTCATGCTCTCTGCCGTGGGCATCTTCATGTTTCTGGCGGGCCGCTGGCAGGAGAGATATGGCATCAGGAGGATGATAATTCTGGGAATCCTCCTCACCACCATCGGCTGCATCCTCGCCGCTTTTGCAAATTCGATTAACATGGTCTATGCCTGGGCTTTTCTCAACGGTGCAGCCTCATGCTTTGTCTACATCCCCGCCCTCACTCTGGTGCAGCAGTGGTACCCTCAGAGGAAGGGGCTGGTCTCGGGAACGGTGAGCATGGTATTTGGTCTGGCCGCTGCCATCATGTCACCAGTATTCGGCCTGATGCTGAATGCATTCGGCTACAGGAACATGAGCCTGGTCCTGGCAGTCCTTGCTCTGACTGCAGGCCTGCTGGGCGCATATTTCGCCCTTGAGCGGGATGATGAGACAATAAAAAGGAAAAACGAAATTAGGGACGCCTTGAAGCGGCAAATAAGAGAGGGGAATGAGATAGATAAGGATGAGCAGAGGCGACCACTCACAGTATCTGAGACCCTCCACACTCGAAGCTTCTGGTTTCTCTGGACAACCTGGATCCTGGCCGGAGCGGCGGGAGTCTCCATGACCGTCCTCTCCACCGGCTATGGATTATCTTTAGGCCTTCCTCTGGAGGGTGCGGTTCTCATTCTCACCGCCTTCAACCTCACCAATGGCACCGGGAGGCTGGCGAGCGGATATTTCTCCGACCGGTTGGGAAGAAGGAGGGTCATGAGCCTGGCCTTCCTTGCTGCTGGTCTTGCATATTTTCTCTTTCCCCTGGCAGGAGATCTGCCTACATCGGCAATCCTGGCAGCAGTGGTGGGACTCTCTTTTGGCACCTTATTCTCCGTCTCTGCTCCATTGGTGGCGGACTGCTTCGGCCTGGACCATTTCGGTGCCATATTCGGACTAACCTTTGCAGCCTACGGATTTCTCGCCGGACCACTGGGGCCCACCCTTTCTGGATATCTGCTGGATCTGAATGGCGACAATTTCGTTCCCATCTTTCTCTATCTGGGGGCATTCAGCCTGCTGGCCGCTCTCTCCATCCGGCAGGTGGTGTCGCCAGAGCGGCGTTGAAAGGCATCAAAAAAAGGTCAAGATGATCGAGTCATGAAGATGACCAAAGGTCAGCCCTCATGCGCACCCGTCGATCAGCTCCACAGCTTCCCTCAGGTCGCCTATGACCTCGGGGCCCTGGCGCTCGCCCCTGCGGTCCAGGAAGAGGGCATCAAGGCCGGCATCCAAAGCGGACTCATAGTCATAGCTGTAGTGGTCGCCGATATGCAGAACCTCAAAGGGCCTGGCATCCAAATGAGCGCAGATGGCGCCATAGAGGAGAGGCGATTTCTTCACCTCCCTGAAATCGCTGGTTGCAGAGAAGACCTCCCGGAAGTAGCCCTGCAGGCCATCCAGCTCGATGTCGATGAACTCCCGAGCGGCATTGGATGTCACCACCAGCTCATAGTTCTCGGAAAGGAGCTCCAGCACCTCCTCTACCTCGGGATATACCTCGATCTCGTCCTCGTAGAGCTCTAAAAGCTCCTCTTTGCCTATGCTGAGGCCGAACTTGTCTATCCAGAACTTGAGGTCGTACCACTCCAGGTGATCGCTGCCGATTTTCATATACTCGCCAATCACGTATTCTCTGGCTGCGGGAAGGTCCAATCCCGTCCTCTCGGCATAAAGCCTGGGCATGCCTTCCATCCAGACCTTGTCCACAAACCTTGAATTTACCAGGGTGCCATCCATGTCCAGGGATATTATGCGAATCATCTTGAACTCCTGTTGAAGAGGAAATAGTTGCCTATTAGGTTTATTATTCTTTTGGATGGGATCATGAGATCGCTTTGCGGGGTGGCAAGACGAACATAGCGCTCAGTCACATCTGCATTGGCCGGCTCAAAACGAAGAGCTGGATGAGGCCTGGCTCATGGAACCCCCACCATCCATCATGCTGATGGCTGTCTTGGAGCTTATCCTCTTGTCGCTACCTGCTGATCCAGAAAGCTGCACAGGTGCAGGCGTTGCATCGAACCTATCCGATGACTCATGCGATACAGGCTTGAATATATTGGTGGTGGCGGTGAATGCAAGCTCCCCAGACCGGCTGCTACCGTTGGTCATATAAGTAGTATAGCTCCCTATTCCCAGGGTGGATAAGGATAGATTGAGTTGATACATATCTGAAGATCCTGAGGGAACCACAACCAGATTCATTTCATCCTCTGATATTGATCCGCTGGCGGTAGCGTTCTGTCTCCCATCTCCACTGATTATCGCTCCCTGGCCTAAGATCGCATCATCTTTCTGGAAGAGATAAAGCTCCATCTGCTCTAAAGATGTGCCGTACAGATTGAGGAGCCAGTTGCCGGTTACATTAATATGAGCTGGGTTGGATGCCTCTGCCTCCGATTTAGGCCTGACGGAAATAGAAGTCTCGCTGATATCGGGTTGGTCAAGCGAATCTGAATCTGCTATCACTCCCGCTTTCACTGCATTTAATAATAGCTCCTGGGGCAGGGGCATAGACATCGATTCTCCGAGCTGGCCTGGGTCGAGGGGATCGGCAGCGACGGCATTTGCCTGGATCAGGAAGGCGGCAATCGTTATGCATGAGATCAATCTATGGCATATTATACTCACATCATTGGATTTCGTACTAACCACACTCCAAGGCCCTTATCACACAGACTCTCTGAAAGCCAATTGAGCAGTCTATTATGATTATATTATATGACGATTTCGGTCTCGTCAATGGTCGAATTGGCCGGATATCCAGGAAATTAATAGGCAAAAGCGCCTTTTGTCCACCATACTATCATATGCAGAAAATGAGCTTGAGGCATTTTCAGCCAGCATCCCAGGCAGACAATTAAAGGTCAAAAGCTATAAAGTGGCCCATGCCACTAGTCCCAGTGAAAAAGGATGTCACGGAAAAATATAATGGCGAAAATTTTGATGCATTCCATGCTTATAATCCAGGCAGCTCAGGGCACAGGTATTGCCGACCTGGTCAGACTGGGCTATGAGGATGGCAGGGCGGAGGATGCAGTGTGGATGTATAACCTATTGCGAATCAATGGAGATAGATAAATGCGCATATTCGTCGTCGTCGGCCACAAGGCCACCACCCAGCCCAGCTTCTCTTTAGAGGATATCCCCGGCACCTCCGGCCGGCTGGACATCCTCTGCCGCTCCGTCACTGCCGCCTTTGTCCTCTCTCACGGCATCAGAAAGGATGTTCTGGTGTACCTGGTACTGCTCGGCGGAGAGACCCCCAAGACCATCCGGCTGGTGGGCGAGACCCTCCGCCACCTCAATCCCGATGAGAGAACAACTGCTGCCCTGCTCAAAAAGGCCCTGGCAGTAGAGGCCACGCCAGAATGGGCCATGTCCACTTCGGGCATATTCGTCCGCACCGGTGGCCTGGAGAAGCCGCTGGAGGATTTGAAGCAGAGATCGGTCCGGCTGGTGTACCTGAGGGAGGATGGACGGGATTTCCGCTGCCTGAAGGATGAGCCCCTGGAGAGGGAGATGGCATTCGTCCTGGGAGACCACACAGGAATGACTGCGGAGGAGGAGTCGCTCCTTGCCTCAGCCGGGGCAGAGGTTGTTGCCCTCGGGCCGACCAGCCTGCACGCCGATCATTGCATAGTGGTCACGAACTGGCTGCTGGATACCAATGCCTTTATGTCAGATTGCGGATAATACAGGCTAACGAATCAACTATCATCTGGAGATGCTGTATGGCGAATTCAAAGAGCGCAATATTTGCGGTTATATTGAACCTCCTCATTGCAGGACTGGGCCACATTTATCTGGGCTACCCCAGGAGAGGAATAATTCTCTTCCTGTTGAGCTTCCTGATAGGCGCCATGAGCGCTGGATTGGGATGGATCGTGGCCGTCATCTTCTGCTCATACGATGCCTGGCAGCTGGCCAAGGGCAGACCCGCTCCATTCGACTTCCTGAGTGAATATATTGGCGAATGACCATTCTATTGGCAAATGACGATCTGTACTGAATAATCCGGTATCAAGCCAGATACAGGGAAGTCCCAGTGATCCTGGCGAGGTGCCGGGAAATCTCTATTTGGCTCCTCGCTATTTGGAATGGGTGAACTTGAAATCGGGAATTCTCTGTATCTTTTCGCCTCTGTGGTGAACCGCGATGCACTGACCCAACCATAGAGACACAGAGGAACAGAGGCCATATTCTCTGCCGGACCTCACCCACATGATTCAGCGAAGAGCCCTTTATTTTTTCATCAGAAGATAGACCGTCAGGATTCTCTGTGCGCCCGATTCCCATGAATTTGCTTGCACCACGCAGAAATTCGGGAAAAAGGCCGGGAGAAAAGACCATTCCTGGATTGGCATGTGGCAAGATCTAATAAACCAGTAGCTCGATCTCTCCGGAAAAGAAGAGTCATTATGAGTGAAGAGATCATGGAAAATCCCAAAGATGATATCCTGGAGACGGCCAAGAGGATCGTCCGCCTGGGTCCCATCTGCGACAGCTGCCTGGGAAGGCAGTTTGCCATGCTGGCCACCGGCCTTACCAATGCTGAGCGGGGTCGATCTATAAAGACCGTCCTGGCCATGCAGGCCTCCGCAGAGGGTGACATATCTTTGCTGGAAGATCTGGCGCCTTCTTTCCAGTCAGCCCGGCTCAAGCTGGGCCGCAAGAGCGAAAAGGACGTTCGCTGCACCGTCTGCCTGGGAGAGATATCGCCAGAAATGCTCGACAAGTGGGCGGAGAGGGCAGCCGCCGCCCTTGCCGGCTGGGAGTATTCCACCCTGTTGGTGGGCACAAAAGTGTCCGGCCTTCTTGCAGAGAACGAGGAGCTACTCCTCGCGGACGGCGGCTCTCGCCATGCCGAGCCTTTCAAGTCCGAGCTGAACCGGGAGGTCGGCAAACGCCTCTCCGCGATCACTGGAAAGGAGTTCGACCTGAAAGATCCGGATATGGTGGTGCACCTGAACCTGGAGACGGGCGAGGCAGAGCTGCAGGTGGCATCTTTATTCCTCCGCGGCCGCTACAGAAAGCTCGTCAGGGGCATTCCCCAGACCCGCTGGCCCTGTCGCGAGTGTCGTGGCCGAGGCTGCCCGCGCTGCAACGGCACGGGCCGCATGTACCAGGAGTCGGTGGATGAGCTCATCCGACCAGCGGTGATCCGGGCGGCTGAGGCTGACGATACCGTCTTTCACGGAGCCGGTCGAGAGGATATCGACGCCCGCATGCTGGGCAGCGGCAGGCCGTTCATAGTAGAGGCCGTCCGGCCGCGGATAAGGACCATCGACCTGGCGGGGCTGCAAGAAAATATCAATCGTCATGCAGAGGGCAAGGTGGAGGTTATTGAGCTTATTGTGGCGGATTCCGCCATGGTGGAACGGCTCAAAGAGGCCACTTTTCTGAAGACCTACTCCGCTCTGGTCAGGTTGGGAGCAGAGGTCGCAGAAGAAAAGCTTAAATCTGGCCTGAAGAGATTAGTTGGACAGGTCGATCAGCGTACGCCAACTCGGGTGTCTCACCGAAGGGCAGATAAGCTCAGGGTGAGGAAGGTTTATAGCGCAGATCTTATTGAGGTAGTGGGCAATCTGGCTCGCATAAATGTAAAGGGCGACAGCGGTCTTTACATCAAGGAGCTGATCTCCGGAGATGGAGGCAGAACCCAGCCGAACCTCGCGGAGATCCTCAGAGTGGACGCGGTCGTTGAAGAGCTAGATGTAATAGATGTAGGTGGAGAATCAGATGGCACATCATCACGGAATGCGGAAGAAGTCTAGAGACAAGCTGAGCAAGACTGTCAGGAGCAGTGGAATATCTCCCGTTGTCAGAGCTATTCAAGAGTTCGATACGGGATCAAAGGTTCACGTGCTCATCGATCCCAGCATACATAAGGGCATGCCTCACCCCAGGTTCCATGGGAAGACTGCCGAGGTGGTTGGAAAAAGGGGCAGAGCATTCGTCCTGAAGGTCACAGATGGCGATGCCACCAAGACCTTGATCACACTGCCTGAACATCTTAAGGCGCAAAAATAAGATGATTGTCAAGAGCGTATTAGAAGAGGAATTCCTGACCCTGGCGGAGGTCAAGGAGATGCTCGACCAGATTCGAGAGAAGCGAGCTGATGAAGAGGAGCTGGGCTATGAGCTTCGCCGGGCGATAAGGCATGCTGAGCTCTTTTCCAAGGGCAGCGCAGAAGAGAATACGGCAATGGTAGCTGAGCTTATGAAACTGGAGAAGATGACGAGGACCATAGCGGTTAAGATCGCGGATATCAGGCCCGTCACCAAGGATGAGCTGAGGGCGATCTACGCCAAGGAGCGATTCAATCTCAGCGAGGAAGAGCTCAGCAATATTTTAGAAATTGCATTCAGGGGGTAAGGCGCATGCCTGAGGGGAGACCGCCGAAGAGAGAAGAGATAGCTAGGGTTCTCGATTATCTCCCCTATGGCCGCACTCCGGACAGCAGAACCTATCAGAAGCAGCCTTTGGTTCAGGCGGTGGGTGAGACCAATTTCGTGCTCATGGAGATGACTCCCAAAGAGGGAGTGGTCCCTGTAGCTGGAGCCCGGGTGTATATCGGCAGCGGTAGCCGTGATGTGATCGATCATGTCAACCGCAGGATCGACTACTCAGAGCTCTCTAACAGCGCCAAGCTGGAGCTGCCTTTTGTCATCCAGACCATAGTGCTTGAGGATGAGCCCAGGTTCATCCGCTACTTCAATGATGCTGGCCCCATCACCACCCGCATGCACGCCCTGGAGCTGTTGCCGGGCATAGGCAAGAAGCTTATGTGGTCGGTGCTTAACGAACGCAAGAAGGGTCCCTTCAAGAGCTTTGCCGATCTGGTGGAGAGAGTAAAAGGCCTGCACAATCCAGAGAAGCTCATAGCCAAGCGCATAGAGGACGAGTTGATGGACGACCGGATCAAGTACCGGGTCTTTACCACAATGCCTCGCATAAGATGAGACTGGGCCAGCATTTTTTGATCGATCGCTCGATTGTGGATTCTATCGTGAGCCATGCCGATCTTGGGC
>NZ_DAIK01000159.1:0-6082 GCF_002496085.1 Methanosaeta sp. UBA458
TCCCCGTTTCTTCTCGATCATCATGAACCAAAGACCGTCCACTGACCGATAGGAGCGGCGGAAGTACTCCATCTTATCGCTCTCTGCTAATTCTTTCATGCCTACCTGCTTTCCAATATCTGATCCTCTGATCTCCTCTTCCTGCTGGCCTTGAGTATGCCCTTGCATGATTGCATGGAGCGGCGGCATCTCTGGACATCGTTGCGCATTTCTGCAGCTTCCGGGTCTCTTTCTGCCTCAAGCTCCTGGGCAAGCCCCTCGAATATCCTGGTGGCCTTCTTATAAGCCCGCAGAGCCCTTTTGACCCATTCCTCTCTGTCCTCCACCTCAGATATGGTGACATAAGCGAAGGCCAGGTCTCTTAAGATCTCAGCATGCTCTCTTGGTGCCTCATCTTTTTGGTAATGCTCCAGGGAAGCAGAGCATGCTTCGATTGCTCTCCTGCAGTTTTCCGCCTTATCTGTTACCTCCGCCAGGGTGATAAAGCTGTAGCCCAGGCTCTTCAGAGCATCTGCATGCTCTGTCGGATGAGATGCTTCATAGATCCGAACGGCGGCCTGGCAGGCATCAATAGCCTTGCGGCAGTTCTCCTCCTTTTCCTCGACCTCAGCCAGGGCAGAGTATGCCGCCCATAGGAGGAGCTGTGCCTCAGCATGCTCAATTGGATGCTCAGATTCATTGTAGATACTAAGCGCCTCTAATGCCGCTTCTGCTCCTTTCCTGCAATCCTCTGCTTTGGCCTCGACAGAGACCTCCGTGTCGGCAAGAATGCTGTAGGTGATGGCCAGGTCTTTCTGGCAGGAGGCATATTGCAGAGATTTGTCCTGGGAAAAGGCTGCCAGCCTCTCCTGGCAGGCCTCCAGAGCTAAAAGACAGTTTTCAGCCCGGTATTCTATATCCGCCAGGGTGAGGTAGCCAAGCCAGAGTATCCCCTGCGATTCTGCATACTCTTCAGGGTTGCTATCTCTATTGAATATCTCCAGGGCCTTGCGAGCAGCACCAATGGCCTTAAGGAAGTTCTCGGCGGGATTCTGAATCTGGGCCAGTGCCAAGTGAGCGTTTCCAATGCAATTTTGAGTGGCAGCATACAGCTTTGGATGTTGCTCCCGAGGGTAAAGATCCAAGGCGTTCCTGAATGCCTCCAGGGCGAGCTGGCAGTTCTCCAGGCTCTCCTCCTCCTCGGCTAGGGCGAGGAAGGCATTTCCCAGATTGTTCTGGGATGCTGCATATGCCAGCGGCTGTGTTTCCCGTTTTCGGATGAGAAGAGCGTCGCGGCATGACTGAATAGACTGCCTGCAGCACTCTATCTTATCCCTTTCATCCCCTGCCCCAGCCAGGGACAGATAGGCTATGGCCAGGTTGTTTTTGACCAGGGCGAACTCATCCGGAAAACGGCCCGGATCATAGACCTGCAGGGCGTCCTGGTAGGAGGCAATAGCTTGCTTGCAGCTATCCATTCTATCCTCAGGCTCATCCGCGAACTGGGCCAGGGTCAGATAGGCGCTGCCCAGGTTCGTTTTTCCCCTCGCGAACTCCTGGGGATGATCTTTGAGGCTGTAGATCGAGAGAGCATTCTTGGCAGCATCGATTGCCATCTTGCTGTTATTGACTCCATCCCCCAGCTCAGCCAGCTTCCGATAGGCGACGCTCAGCTCATCCTGAAGAATGGCGTAATCCCCAGGATAGCTTAATCTGGAATAGACGGCCAATGATTCCTCCCAAAAATTGATGGCCTGCTTGAGGCTTTCCCCTTGATCAAAAATATCGGAACGGGCGGCATAGGCATATCCCAGGCTTTTCATTACCCTGGCGCGATGATGGGGATAGTTTTCTTGGGTATAGACGGCAAGCGACCTTTGATAAGCCTGGACGGCATGCTCACAGCTCTGCAGATCGTTGTTCTTTTTGAATATCTCAAGGTAGATATCGCCGATCTTCCTGAAGATATTGCTCTCCTGGGCAATATCCATCTCGAAGGTCAGCATCCTTTCGCATGTCTTTAGAGCCTTTTCGTACTCTTCAATGCCATCCTCTTTCATATCATCACCTTCTGGTAAAAGGCATCTTCAGATATCAAAGGAGGTTATGCCTTGAGGAGTTATACCTTTAGGGATTAATTGACCTATAGCTCTTCTAATATCACTTAACCTCCTCGAATTTCCTGCTATATCAATCTGAAATGATGCTACATCTACCCTTCGCTTTTGACAATTGAATTTGAGCTTCGCTTCAATCTATAAATATACTTTAATACAACGGTGTCCCACATTACGGCGAGACAAAAGTCCAAAGTTTTGGGATGTGCTTATAAAACCTGCCGGCTCCTCGCTATTTTGTATGGGTGAACTTAAATCGCTAATTCTCTGTGTCTCGGTGCCTCTGTGGTGAACCGCTATGCTATGACCTAACCACAGAGACACAGAGGAACAGAGGCCATATTCTCTGACTTAACTCACCCACATTATTCAGCGAAGAGCCAACCTGCCCAAGAAGTGAGTTTCAGGTCCTGGATTTTTCTCAATGAATAGCGGGTGCTATCTGAAGACTACACCGCCTAAAAGGAGCAAAATAGCCCCTAAAAAGCCTGTGATGGTGATTATCGTCTCTGTACTTATATCTCTGTGCACGAGCGCCCCCTTGGGCTGATTCAGGATAATAGCTTTTCGCCCGGTTTAGCCCCGCTTTTTGGGCGGTATCAAAAGCGCTTGGCTGCCACTGCAAAAGGCAGAATATCCAGCACGGTCACCATCGCAACTAGTCCTATCCAGTAGAGGGGCTTATTGAAGTACCAGGTTCTCTTTCCCCGTGCATAGACATAAGCGAGGTACGGGAAAAGGGGCAAAATAGAGACCAAAGGATGAGGCTCCACAAATAGGACGTAGGTGAAGATATATCCCTGCAAGAGCAGGCAGACGACAGTTGCCAGACCAACTTTGGCTTGATTGTTGAGTCTCATATCTCTTGCCACTCGCTCTTGGTTGATAAGCTTTTCAGATACTCGCAGGACTATGCGAGTCGATTGCTGTAAAAATTATGCAGAATGATGAGGGGCTGATGAAGTTTTCTTTGCCTGGCGGAGAGGATGTAAGGCCATACCCCTCCGGACAGGCATAGATTCGATGAACCAGAGAGTCTAGGCTGCGAGAAGCAATGTCGCCAGGTTGATTGAGCCCCCAAATACAAGCGATAATATTGCCAGAATGATGAATGCGATCACAAGCCATTTAGCGATATCCATAGATATTCCTGCGCCTCGCCAGCCGAGCACTCCCAGGATCAGTGCTATTGCAAAGAATACCACTGCCAAATATAATAAATCCACCATTTTGTCCACTCCCATTAGTATCTTTATCTGCCTTGTCATCGATGATGAAGAACCCTGACCGGCGCAAAATATATCCGGATGAAGGCTTAATCAATCAAGACGATGGCAGCTTATTAATGCCTATGACTCTCTTTAAATTTAAGACTTTTGGAGCCAATATTTACATAATATAAAATATAATTTATTATAAATATAATTCTGCTCTTGATGGGATGTGGACAATGAGATCAATCTGTCTTAATTGCTCATACCATCATGGCTATTTTGACCTTGAGCAAAATCCCTGAATTGGAGTGAAGCAAAATCCCTGAATCGGATCAATTCTCTGGGATGATAGATGACATCTGCCTCAGGCAGACCTTTGCATCTCATATAATGAGCTATAAATCAATATACCATAAAGTATATATGTGCAAGAACCGGTTTAAAAAACATTATGCCAAAGACTACTCTGACATTATCAGAACCAATAGCAAAAGCCTTGAAGATCTATACAGTTCAAGCCAAAAGCAGCATGCGCGCTCAAAGCCAGGTAATAGAAGAGGCGCTAAGAGAGTTCTTCGAGAACCATGGAATTAAAATCGAGGAGTAGCAACTTTTTGCATCTCCTTCTCTGCACTCAACGCTGTTCTATAATGCATCCGGTTCCGTCAGGCTGACGCATGTACCAGACCCGCTGATAAACAGCATTTATAAAATTGGATCACAAGGCGGGCGGATGGTGAAGGTAGTGATATTTTTGCCCTGATGTGTGATATATGAAAACACGGCACATATAGACACAATGATGGGCAACATAAATATCAAAATCGAAGACATGGCCGCATGACGATAGGATAAATCAACGGCCATTTAGGCATGAAGATAAGATGATTTTCACTCAAAACGCAAAAACAGAGGGATCGGGGAATTGCAGGCTACCCTCTCGGCCTTATTTTCTTCTGAATACATGGCAGGGTACTGACCCCTGCTTTGCGAAATAATCCTGATGATACTCCTCCGCCTCAAAAAATTCTGATGCAGGAACGATCTGGGTGACTGCTTTTCTTGCAATGGCTCCAGATCGATCATACTCTTCCCGGGATTCCTCTGCTGCTATTCTTTGCTCCTCATTATGGTAGAATATTGCAGAGCGGTATTGAGTGCCGATATCAGGACCCTGACGGTTGGGCGTGGTGGGATCATGCATCCGCCAGAATATGGAGAGCAACTCCCTGTAGGATACGACCTTCGGATCGTACTTTATCTGCACGGCCTCAGCGTGGCCAGTAGTTCCTGTGCAAACCTGTGCGTAGGACGGATCGGGAGCAGTCCCTCCGGTATATCCCACTTTTGTTTCCAGCACCCCGCGAACCTGCTGAAAGCGAGCTTCCACCCCCCAGAAGCAGCCTGCGGCAAATGTGGCCAGCTCATAGTCTGGATCGTCCTTCCCGGGACTCTCCATATGCCCAGATCGAGCCTCATCCTCCCGGAAGAGGCTGAGATACTCTCCGTAGCCCTCCCGTTCCAGATCCTCAGCCGGTATAAAGCGGAGGGATGCGGAGTTGATGCAATAACGCAATCCTGTCGGCCCAGGACCATCATCGAACACATGGCCCAGATGGGAATCTGCGTCTTTGCTGCGAACCTCAACCCGCCTCATATTATAGCTGGTGTCGACGTTCTCAATGATGCGATCCTCCTTCAGGGGCTTTGTGAAGCTCGGCCAGCCGGTACCGGAGTCGAACTTATCTTTCGAACTGAACAGGGGTTCTCCTGAGAGCACATCTACGTAGATGCCGGGTCGTTTATTATTCCAGAATTCATTTTGAAAGGGAGGTTCGGTGCCGCACTGCTGGGTGACATGAAACTGCAGCGGCGTCAGTTTCTTTTTGGAATTCGTTTGGGAATCTTTCAGGGAATCCTCTCTTCTCATAAGCACTTATTTTACGGGATCCTGCTTATAGATTTCTCTATCTTTCAGCAGCTCGATCAGCACTGAGAATACCGCCGCCTCCAGAGGATCGTTCAGAGCGTAGAATGCCTCGCTTGAGTGCTTTTTTGCCATGTCGGCAAGCTCTTTTGCATAGGACTGATCCTCCTTCTTTAAAGCTCGACCGGCCTTGGACCAGCGAAGAGATAGGTCGTTTACCCCCATTCTTACGCTCTCAAAGCTTCGGCCCATCAGAAGCTCTCCAGGGTGGTCTGGCCAGTGGAACTGGCTTGCGTTTTTCGATTATTCTTTGCAGAAAGCCGTGGCGCAGCACAAGGCCCCTCGGCGAAGCAGAATACTCTGTCGGCATAAGTCATCATCTTCTCTAAATAAGGATCGGAGGTGGGGGAATAGAGAAGCAAAATGCTGCCCTTCGCTGCCTCTCTCATGGCCATAGATGCATACTCCACCATCTCTCCAGCCCCCTCGTAAAGCAGGGGATCATGCTCCAGGATCATCAAGGTGTGGTGGCTCTCCTCCAGGACGGTTAGCAGCTGGAAGACGGTAAATGCCCTTCTTACCTCCAGATCTCTAAACCTGCGATCCAGTCTGCTCAGGACGCGAGAGTAGTTTCCGCAGATGTAGAGGACCTGATACCTGTCGATGCCCAGATGATCGTTGAGGGACTCGATCAGCATCTGCAATGGAGCCACTAGTATTGCAAAGGCTCTGCTCTCGATGATGATCGCAGGATGCAGTTCGAATTCCATGCGATACATCTCTCGTTTCAGAGGAGATAAGCACAAGGAATGCGCGGAGCGAATGTAAACTACTCCGGCCTAAAG
>NZ_DAIK01000121.1:0-10300 GCF_002496085.1 Methanosaeta sp. UBA458
CCTCTCTGTCTTGATCAATGTCACTGAGGAGCGGGCATCCAGGATGTTGCCCGCTTGATCTCTTTCTATCGACCCCGATTTGAGGAGAAAGACCCTGGGCAGCATCTCGTCAGGTCTCATAGCTGAGCTCATTTCTCTGGGCGGATTCAAGTCAGGTAGAGCTTTTTCAGCTTCTCGTTCAGCCTTTCCACCTGTTTGGGTGCCGTGCCGATGTACTGATGGGGATCGAGCAGGGCGCTGATCTCCTCAGGCTTCAGGAAACTTCTGACCGTCTCGTTCTCCAGAAGGACATCCAAAAGCTCCCTTTTCTCCTCGAAGGCGGTCATGCTGCTCTGGCGCATGATCTCATGGGCCTGCTGGCGCCCCACTCCTTTTTTGGCCAGCTCCACCATCACGTTCTCCGCCATATTCAGGCCATGCAGGAGCATGAGGTTTCGCTCGATGTTATCCGGCCTCAGCCTCATATTGCCCAGGGTGCGAACGGCCAGGGCGAGGATGTGGTCGGTGAATATGAAGGCCTCCGGAAAGACAATCCGCTCGCAGCTGCTGTTGGTCAGATCGCGCTCATCCCAGAGGGGAATGTTCTCAAAAGCGGGGATGAGCTGCGCCCGCACCACCCTCGCCAGGCCGCAGATCTGCTCGGACTTGATCGGATTTCTCTTGTGGGGCATGGTGGACGAGCCCACCTGCTTTTTGCCAAAGCCCTCCTCCACCTCGGCGATCTCCGTCCTCTGCAAGGTCCTCATCTCGATGAAGATCTTATCCAGGGTGGAGGCGACGAGCGCCATCCAGCATACCATCTCTGCATGCCTGTCCCTCTGCACCACCTGATTGGAGACGTCCACCTCGAACAGCTCCAGGTGGCTCATAACCCTCTCCTGAATCTCCATGCCGAACCGGCCATATGCGGCCTGGGTCCCCACGGCGCCAGACATCTTGCCCACTGCCGCCCGGGGTCGCAACTCCACGAGCCTCTGGATATGGCGCCCAACCTCTGAGGCCCAGATGGCGAACCTCAATCCGTAGGTGGTGGGCACTGCTATCTGGCCGTGCGTCCGGCCGGCGCAGACCAAGTTTCTGTTCTGCATGGCCAGGTCCAGGAGAAGAGCGAGCATTTTTTTCAGCTTCTCCTCCAGGATTTCCAATGAGGCCTTGATCTGCAGGCCGGTAGCGGTATCCAGGATATCATTGGAGGTCGCTCCCAGGTGGATCCACTCCCCGAATTTAGGGCTTTGTTCGGCCAGGGCGAGCACAGTGGCCATCATGTCATGGCCGATCTCATCCTCAATCTCCTTGGCCCTCTGGGGCCGGGTAACCTCTGCCGCCCGAGCGATCTCCTCTGCCGCCCCGGGGGGAATCATTCCCAGCTCCTCTTCCGCTTGAGCCAGGGCCGCCTCCACCCGGAAGAGACAGCGCAGCCTGAAATCCTCTTCCCAGATGGCCTTCATCTCTTGTGTGCCATATCTGAACTCCATGGGGTGAATAGACATGGCAGGATGGATGGCAGAGGGGATTGATGGAGCTTTTGGTCTGAGAGATAATCGAATATCTATCCTCTATCTCTTCATCCGCCAAAGGACGAGGATCAGCACAAGGCTTGCGGCCAATGCCCCTGGAGCGGGGCTCTCCTTCTGGCTTTCAGCGGGCTTGTCGGGCTGGGCAAGAGGTTCCGTCTCAGGCTCTTGGAATTCTCCTGCTGGTTCTGCATCCTCCAGGGCGGGCTGATCCACTCTCACAGGCTCAGAGGCATGATTGCCATTTCTTCCAATGATGTTGACATAGCCGGTCTTCTTTCCGGAAGGGGCACCAGCGACGACCACATCTGCCACAAAGGAGTAGTTGCCGGGAAGAAGATCTCCCGCCGCAACAATACAATCATAGTTGGTCACTCCCTGAGGGAAGATGTTCTGGATCTTCTTGGGGCAGGTGATCGTCAGCCCCTCTGATACATTCCTGAAGACCAGCTCCACATAGGCTCTGTCGCTTCCCAGTCCCTTGACCGAGACCGTGAAGTTGGCCTCGCTATTAGGCAGCATCTCCACCGGTGTGATATCGATCACCTGAAACCAGTACGATGCATTTGCCTGGCTTGGAAGAAGCAGAAAGACGGCCAGCAGAAGGAGGAAAAAGCAAGCTCTCATAGGATTTAATTGTCTGGATGATTATAAAGATGTTTCGGAAAGCGGCGCAATATCCATCATACGACTCTTTCACCCCCATAAATTGGGAAAGGCGAGAGCTCTGAATTCTAATTCAAGTGGCGAAGAGTAGCAGCAGCAGTACAAGCAGCCTTACCATTATGCTGATGCCCGCTGATACGGCGGTCAGGGAGACTCCCAGCCTTACGCCGAAGATCGATGTATAGTTGGGCAGAGTTGACCTGATGGTGAAGACGGGCAGCATGAACATGCTTCCCAGCATCAGGACCATCAGGGCTTTCAGCTCCGATATACCGCCATTCTGGATCAATGGTCCGAGGAGGACGATTCCCGCCTTGGGGCTGGCCACATAGATGGTCAGCGGGATCACAGTCTCTGCTGGGATCCGGAAGATGCTGGCAAGAGGAGCCACGTTCAGCGACTGCAGTATTCCCGCCTCGCTCAAATAGAGAACGAGAAATGTCATAATGAAGTAAAGTGATGCTATCCGCAAAAACAGCTTTTTCTGACCGCTCAGTGATTTTCGGGCTGCATCTATGATGCTCTTCTCCTTTGCAATTGGTGAAGGCTCTAAAGAGGAGATGACCTCTCCTGCCAGATAGGCTCTGCCCAGGATTATGACAATCAAGAGCTTGATCAATCCCGTAGACAGAGACACAACAGCATAAGCTCCTCCCACATAAAGGCCCAGCACCGGAACTACAAAGGCCAGCTGATAGGTGAAAAGCTCTCTGAAATAGACCGGAACGCTGTTCATCAGAGCGGAGAGAAAGGCCTGACGATCGCTCAACTGCCCATCATGCCGGAGCCTGGCGGTCATGGCATTTGCCGCCAGGGCAGATCCCAGGCCTACCACAAAGGTGGAGGCTGCGGCTGCAGGCAGGCGGGATAATGAGACCAGGGGACTGGCAAGATAGGAGAACCTCTGAAAGAGGCCCATCTCATTCATGATGCCGGTAATAAAAAGCATCAGGAATACGGTGCCCATAGTATAGACGGTCCCGTCCAGAGTCTGCCAGAGTATATCGATCAATTCCGCTCCCAACCTCCGAGTTGAATGAGCCTTCAGGATGGACTCGAGGTCGAATCAGCCCTCATATCCGGGCAGCACTGTCCTCTTGCGGGCCATATCCGCAAGAGCGGTCCTCCTGCTTCTCCCACCATATCTTCACCCGGATCGATGAGCCGTTCAGAACAAATGCCCCCTCCTCCCATTTCATAGCCTTTTCCAGATAATCACGCAGCACAGCCTTTTGTTCTTTGGTATCAGCCCGGGCCTGGGGGGCAAGCTCTGCCACCGCATCCTCCAGGGTGGAGTGGCGCTGATCATGCCTCATTCTGAAGGTGGTGATATTCGGATAGATGCCCATCTGGTAGAGCACATTGTAGAGCACGTCGCTCATTGGACCGCAGATATAATCCCTTCCATGCAATCTGGGCCAAAGCTCCTTCCACATCCCGCTCCAGGTGCTCTCCCCCGCGAAATGGTAGAGATAGATGTATCTGGATGAAGCCTGGATCATCTTCTCAATGGCATTGCGGATGTCAAACATCCCTAAAGAGAAGGATGCAACCACCACATCATAAGGAGGATCCAGATCACTGGCCACATCCACCTCCTCCCAACGCTTCTGGACGATGGTGATGTTCTCGACGCCATACTCGGCCATCTTCTCTCTCATGACGCTGCACATGCCGTCTGCCGGCTCCACCGCCGTTACATGTGTCGCTTTTTGGGCTAAGGGGATGGCCAGGGTGCCGGGCCCGGCGCCGATATCCAGCACGCGAGACTTTTCTGTGATATCCGTCTCCCAGATAACTCTTTCAATCCTGTTCTGCTCCTTTTTGCACATATCCCAGAATCTAAGAGCGCTCTCTTTGCTGCTCCAGATGCGGGCACAATCCCTGCCGGGGCTTGACTCTCTGCTCCGCTTCATCTGGCTCTTCCAGATCTCGTTCCAGTCGATATCTTTTCCTGGGTCGATCATTGTTGCTGCATCCTCTCCTATTTTAAATCGCTTCAGCTCTCCTCATATATTGGCTTCTCGGGAACCAGGTAGATCGTCCAGAAGACCAAAAGAGTGATCGCTGCTTTGACGATCATATTGGTCCAGATCATCTGCACCAGCCCTTGAGTTCCCAAGATACCCATAAAGGCGATCACCGGAAAGAGAAGGCTGTCTATGGGTATGGAGACGGCATTGGAGGCGAAGACTCGCGTCCATTGGGGCCAGCTTTTGCGCGCTCCACGGGTCCAGATGCGATAGACCCTGGTGTCGATCAGCTCCGCCAGGAGGGCAGTGAGAATTGAGGCTAAGACGATTCTCATCTGCAGGGAGAGGACCGACTGCCACCCCTGGCCTGAGCTGTCCAGGATCCCGAAGAGAAATGTCCAGGCCGCCTGCCCACCGCTATTTGCCCAGTCAGTCTGGGCGGGCAGGAGGACCACGAACTGAAAATAAATGGCCGCAAGCAGATTAAAGCCCGCTGCCAGCCAGATGGTGGTCAAGGCCGCCCTCTCTCCCAGCTGCTTGTGGATCAGGTCCCTCCAGGTGAAGGTCAGAGAATAGATGAAACCGGCATCCATGACCAGGCTGCCGAAGCTTGTGACCTTGGTGGCGGCGATGTTTCCCGCCAGGGAAAAGAAGAGGTAAAAACCGCAGAGGATTATGGTGGCCTGAGTCTTATCGAGCTTCAGCCGTCCCCATGAGACCGAAGATCCTTTCTGCTCCGGAATCTCTTTAGCTAAATCGCTTTTAGCCATCTGCCCCTGAGCTCCATGAAGCTGCCACATCTTATGCTTTCCCTTATACTCTCCATCAGCCGAAGCATGAAATGGAGGTTATGCAGGGTGGCCAGTCGGAAGTAGGAGAGCTCTCCTGATACGTACAAATGGCGGAGATAAGCTCGGGAATATCTGCAGCAGGTGGGGCAAGAGCAGGCAGGATCAACGGGCAGATCGTCCTCCTTGAACCGGGCGGACTTGATATTCAGGCGGAACTTGTTTTGCCGCGATCCACCGGACTGGGGCGATAGGAGAAGGCTTCCTCTGCGAGCGATCCTGGTGGGAGAGACGCAGTCGAAGGTATCGATCCCCCTGGCCACGCACTCGAAGATGTCATCTATCTCACCGATCCCCAATAGGTGCCGCGGCCGGTCGTCCAGCCTGGGAATCGTCCAGTCCAAGACCTGATGCATATCCTGCTTGCTGTTGCCTAAAGATCCGCCGATGGCTATGCCGTCAAAGGGCTGGGAGACGATGAAGTCGGTGCTCGTCCGCCTCAGGTCCTCAAACCACCCTCCCTGGATGATTCCGTAGATGGCCTGGCTCTTATCATGATAGCGAATGGACTCTTCCGCCCAATCATGAGTCCTGTACATGGCCTTTTTAGTATAATCGTAGTCTGACAGGGGGGAGGTGCACTCGTCAAAGGACATGATGATATCTGAGCCCAGGTTTGATTGAATCCTCATCGACCTTTCAGCATCCAGGAAATGCCAGGCCCCATCGGCCATGGACTTGAAAGAGATGCCCTGGTCTGTGATCTTTGTCAGGTTCTCCTTCCTGGCATTCTTCTGCCCCTTCCCGTCCGCCCTTTTGGATCCTTCCTTCGACCCCCCTCCGTAGCTCTTCCTGTAGTTTGATCTGTAGATCTCGCTCTCCAATGGTTCCTCTTCGCACTGTTCATCGCCCTGCTGCTGGCAGTCATTTCCCTCTGGAATAAGGTTCAGCTCCTGCGGGAAGATGTTGCCGATCTTGGCAATGTTATGCTCTCTTCCAAAGCCCAGGGAAAAGGCTTGAAAGCCGCCCGAGTCGGTGAAAAGGGGGCGGGAAAATCCCATGAACTTGTGCAATCCCCCCAGCCGCCCGATCAGCTCGTCTCCGGGCTTCAAGTGAAGGTGATAGGTGTTGGCCAGGGCACAGGAGACGCCCAGGGACACCAGGTCATCGGAGCCCAGAGCGCGCACGCTGCCCAGGGTGGCCACGGGAACCAGATAGGGAGTCTGGATGTCACCCCTTCGGGTTTTTATCAGCCCTGCTCGGGCATTGCTCACCTGATCCCGGTCCAGTATCTCAAAGGAAAATCCGCTCATCTCGGTCTGCATCCATGCAACTATGTCATTAATGGACTTTATGGCCCTTTTTTCCCTTTTTCTCCTCCGCTATTGAATCGGATCATGGGCAAACTTATTTAACAGGATGCATTAAGGTCTGGGGAGGTGTTAAACATGTCAAAGAGCCGAATGGTTTTATTCATGCTGCTGTGTATATCTCTTCTCTCCATCAATGCCTTGGCAGATGATGAGAACTTCAGTGTGAACATCTCCGCGAGCAAGTTCCTGGGAAGCTATCTGGTGAACGAGACGGGATTTGCCCTTTACTACTACCAAAATGATAGCAGTCTCGATGGAATGAGCACCTGTAATGATGATTGTGCAAAGATGTGGATGCCCTTTTATGTTGAGGATCTGACCCTGCCTGAGAGCCTCAATCCATCCAACTTCGCCACCATCGAGCGAGCTGATGGTTCTAAGCAGACGACCTTCAAGAGCTGGCCATTGTACCTCTATTCCCGGGACAGTTCACCAGGAGATGCTCGCGGGAATGGCCTGGAGGATGATCAGTGGCGCGTCATCGATCCGGCCAATCAGCCCGAGCTCATCTGAAGAGCAAAAAATTGGTGATTAAGCTCTAAATAGCGATTTAAGGCCCCAAACAGAGGCCTCATACCCTTTTATGATGGAAACATCTGGAACCCGCGGGGGAATTTGAAGCCTCTCTTGCCCAGCTCCTCATCCGCTGCCCGGAGGGCTTTTGGATCGTTTCCGGCAGCCAGCACCCTCTTCAGAACACCGTCCGAGGACTCCTCCTCTTCCACCTGCTCGTCCACATACCACTGCAAGAATTTCCGTGTCATTGCGTCCGATTCGCTCTCGGCCACTGCCACCAGATCATGAATCATCCTGGTCACCGCCCGCTCGTGCTCCCAGACGTGAGCAAATGCCTGCTGGGGCGACTCCCAGCTATGCTGTGGCGCCTCCACGGCGAGCATCTTCGCCTTCTCGCCGGAAGCGGCAACATAGTCCAGCAATTTCATGGTGTGGACCAGCTCTTCTCCTGCCTGAACCCTCATCCAGCTGGCAAACCCCCTGAATCCGATGGATTCAAAGTAGTAGGACATGGAAAGATACAGATAGGAGGAGTATAACTCCCGATTTGCCTGATAATTGAGGGCTTCATTCATCCTTTCGCTGAGCATAGTGATCTCCAAGCAGACAAAGCAGCAGATTCTGAGCTTTACTCCACCTTATTGAACAATTCCTTTCCCACGCCGCACTCCGGACAGGTCCAGTCATCCGGCAAATCCTCGAAAGCCGTCCCTGGTGCTATGCCGGATGCCGAATCCCCTTTCTCTGGATCGTAGATATATCCACAGACAGTGCATACGTATTTGTCCATTTCTGTCTCACCACTCCTTCGTTTTTGCCTTCTTGCTAGATGAAACTTTCCAGCTTGGATCCGATCTTATCCCCTCTCGCCAAGAGCGGCTTCGTCTGGCTGTAGGCCTGATCGAATCGCGGTGCGTCAATCTGATAGAACTTGCCCAGGGGTATGGGCGACTCGGAGTCGTCATAGCTCCAGCGGCGTATGATCTCCTGGGCCTGGTCAAAGCTGGCGGCATCGTTTCCTTCCACGGAATAGGTTCTCCTGTTATAGCTCTCATACATATTGAAGTAAGAGACGCAGACCTGTAAGACATCCACAAATGAGAAGCCTTTGTGCAGTATCGCCTCTTTAAAGAGGGTCTGAAGCTGCTCAATCCCGTGAGAGTAGCCCCGGGCGATGAAGGTGGCGCCGGCAGAGAGCATAAGGTCCAGAGGGTTCAGGGGTCGCTCAATGGATCCCTCAGGAGTGGACTTGCCCCGGAATCCGGTTGGTGAGGTGGGCGTGTACTGGCCGGTGGTCAGGCCGTAGACCCGGTTGTCATGTAAGATCAGGGTTATGTCGATGTTCCTCTTGGCGGCGAAGATCAGGTGGTCCAGACCCTCAGCCAGGCTGTCGCCGTCTCCAGAGAAGCAGATCACATTAAGATCGGGGTTGGCCAGCTTTATGCCTGTGGCAACGGGAATGGTCCGGCCGTGGATGGAGTAGAAGCTGTTCACATCCAGGTAGTCCACGATCTTGCCGTGGCAGCCGATGCCCGAAACCAGGACGGTGTTCTCTACTGGGAATCCCTCCTCGTCCATTCGGGCGAGGACCGCTTTTATTGCATTCAGAATGGAGAAGTTACCGCAGCCGGGACACCAGGTATTGCGGGCAGTGGTGGATAGGTCCTGAGGCTTCATGCTTCCCTCCTTTCCAGCTCGATTTCAAGATCGTTCAGGGAAAAAGGCCGGCCGTCGTATTTCAGGATTCGATCATCGACATCGATGCCATACTGGCGGCATAGAGTTGCCAGCTGGCCTGTGGCATTGCATTCCACAGCGATCAGCCTCTCCACACCCCTGAGGGCATCCTTTAGCCTATTCTCAGGGAATGGCCAGAGAACCAACACCTGAACTGCCCTCAGTCCCAGACTATCGGCGGCCTCTTTGCATACCCCCTTGTTCGAGCCCCAAAACAAGAGGCAGGTCCTGCTCCTCTCATCACCTAAGAGCTTCACAGTCTCGTATCCCTCCAATTCCCTGGCCAGGGATTGAGCCTTGAGCACTCTTTTGTCGCTCATCTCCCTTGTTATCTGAGGGTCCTCAGTGGTTATGCCTGTGGCATCGTGCGCATAGCTGTCCGCCTTTATCACCTGCCCCCTCTGAGGAGGATAGGCCAGTGGAGAGACGCCGGTATCGGAGTGGCGGTAGCGATGGTAGTCACCCTGCTCATTCCATAGCTGTGCCGGTCGAGCAGTCTCTGCCTTTCCTGTAAGCCCGAGGTCAAGGCTATACTGGCTCTCGCTGACGATCTTATCCGAGAGGATAAACGCGGGAATCTGATATTTCCAGGCCAGGTTCAAGGCTGCAGCAGACCAGAGATATGCATCCTCTGCGTCACCCGGGGCGATCACCAACCTGGGAAACTCCCCCTGGCCGGCATTGATTACAAAATGCAGGTCGCCCTGTGCGGTATAAGTGGGAAGGCCGGTTGAGGGCCCGGTCCTCTGAGCCACGACGATGGCCAGGGGGATCTCAGCCATCCCCGCCAGGCTGAGGGCCTCGGTCATGAGACAGAATCCTCCTCCTGAGGTCCCCACCGCCGCCCGGACACCGGCATAGGCGAATCCCTCTGCCATGAGGATCACGGCGATCTCGCTCTCCGGATGGACGACCTTCAGGCCGAACTCCTCCGCCGAATTGGCCATGAAGTCAAGAATGGCCGAGGATGGGGTCATGGGATAGGCCACATAGGCCTCAAGACCTGCCCTGATCAGGCCCAGGCTGATGGCCTGGTTGCCGGTGATGATGGGCTCAGGACTGTTGTCCAGCCATGCGATGCGGCAGAACTCCGAGGCCTGGTCATATCCCCGGCGGGCGACCTTGAGGTTCAGTTCCAGCTTCTTTGGGATATGCTTTTTCAAGACCACTTCCAGCACCGTCCATTCGATGCCTACCGCATGACAAAAGGCACCCAGAATGCAGCTGTTCTTCATAACTGAAGGGGCCCCCTCCTCTTTCAGGATGCCGGTGACGGAAATGCCGCAGCTCTTCTCGGCTATGCCCTCTCCCATTACGTTATCTGCATCGAAAATGAAAATTGAGCCCTCCTTGAGGCGGCCGGAATGTCTATCCACGGTATCCTGATTGAGGGCGATGAGCAGGTCTATCTCATCTCTGCAGACGCCGATCCTCTCGGATGAGGCTCTGACCATCGAGAAGTTGTGCCCGCCTTTGATCAGAGAGGGATAGTCGTAGTACATGAATATGCGATAGCCCAGGCGGTTCATGAGCCGGGCGGCAGTCAGACCCGCCTCGTTTATGCCGTCACCGGCGATGCCGCCTATGAGGATAGAGAAGTCTTCCATCAAATCACCCTGTGCAATTCAATGCAAATAATTTGTCTTTATCTTTGATTGTATAAAGCCCCTCGCATTGGTGCTATCATATAACATATTGAAGAATTCTTCTCTGTTTAACTTGTAGGATTGCGA
>NZ_DAIK01000117.1:0-449 GCF_002496085.1 Methanosaeta sp. UBA458
TCTTTAGCAGAAGAGGCATCTCTTGAGGATATCAACGGCAGCAGCTCTAATAATTTTTGGCTGGTCGGGGGCGCCATTTTATCTCTTGTTTTGTTTATCGGATCTGTCTTCACCTTTATGATGAGATGGCGAAGAAATGAGATGCAACCTGTCAAGAAGGATATGCTTGAAGGCGATCATCTGCTCGGCATCGAGTCCCAGGATGCCTCAAAGCCAATATATGCTGCCAGGTCTCTGGGAGAAATCGAGGTTGGCAGTGAGCTGAATGCGGTTTTGGAGACCCTGACCCCGCGGGAGCGCTCGATCATGGAGATCCTGATAAAGCATGGCGGCAGAATGACGCAGATGGATATGAGATATGAGACCGGCGTCCCTAAATCAACGCTTACCATGGTTCTGATATCATTGGAGAAGCGCAATCTCGTAACCAGGAAAGAATGGGGCAGAAC
>NZ_DAIK01000117.1:524-6747 GCF_002496085.1 Methanosaeta sp. UBA458
GCCTTCAAAATAAGGTCTTCGTTTTCCGTTCATTCACATTACCTTTTATCTATCGTTCATGCCGGGTAGAGGTCGTCGGGCGGCTCGAAGACGAGCTTCCAGACGTGGAGGTTTCAGTGGAATAGTGGATAAGGGGCCAACTCTATGCCAATAAGGGGCAGGCCCCTTATTTGCTATCACCTCTTTAGACGAAGTGAGCAACTTGAAGGAGAGTTTGGGAATGAATGGAAAATCTAAGATGAGAGCCTGGATCGGGGTGGCCATGGTCCTAATAGTGCTCTCTGCGATGTGCTTGGTAGCTACGGCGCAGGAGACTGCAAACGACTGGGTGAAGAAGGGAGATGATCTGATGAATTCAATGGCGTCTGAGTCCTTAACTGAGGCGCTGAACGCATACGACAAAGCTCTTCAAATGGATTCGCAAAATGAGTCTATTTTGCTAAGAAAAACCGTAGTTCTTGATATAATAACAATAGGAACAGCTACAGAGGCGCTTGGTATCGTAGAGAAGAAATTGGAGAATAATCCGCAGGATGCATTGGCCTGGCAGGCAAGAGGTGTAGCACTAAACTACTTGAGCATTGAACAAGAGGCCACCCAATCCTTCGAGAAGGCCATAGAAATATACGATCAAGAGATCCAGAAAGATCCCAAGAACGGCACTGCCTGGTGGTATAAGGCCGAAAATTTAGCGAATCTCCAGAGGTTCGAGGAGGCACTCATTGCTTACGAGAAGGTGATTGAGCTAGACCATCCCAGGAAGGTAGACGCATTGAGCACTAAAGGTGGCATTCTCATGCAGTATGGAAGGCTTGAAGAATCTATCAGTGCCTTAGATAAGGCTACTGAGTTGGATCCAAACCATATCACGTCGTGGTTTACTAAGGGCCAAGCTCTTAAAGAAATGGGACACAATGCAGAATCAGAGGCCGCCTACGCAAAAGCCAGGGAGCTGGGGTATAAAGGTTGACAGCTTCCTTTTTTATATAATGAAGAAGGATCTGATAATCGTGGCTTTGAAGTATGGGCAGGGTATTCTTAAGGAACCAAGAAAGCTCATAGTTGCCCTTCTTCTGCTAGTCTCCATCGCTCTGGCATCTGGACAGGAGTTCGATGGTACGGATGAACAAAAGCTCGACCTAGACATCTACTTATACAATACAGGCAAAACCCTAGTGGCGGGCTACATGGAGGACCCAAAAGGCCTGACATTTCTGAGGACCGCTCAGTACAATGCCCTTTATCCCAATCAATATGTCCCCAGATACAGCTACGATAATGATACTCGCCAGCTATACGCCTGGACAGACGGCCTGACCCGGAAGAATGGGGAGAACTGGAGCCTGGCCTTCACCACCTGGGGACTCTGCAGCCAGTGCCATATCGTCTTCCACTTGCCAGGCGACTTGAGGCTGGGAAGAATCAACAGTTCTAGCGGGCTGAACTACATGATCACCGCCTCCAATGAATCCCTGCTGGTGGATGCCCAGGCACACGGTGTTAAGGATCCTGCCATCACCATAGAGTACCAGCAGCCTTTGGGCAATGAGCCTCTGCAAGACGCATCTGCGAGAGAGGAAGGCCATGGCAGCGGCTCACAAAACCTTCTCATGGTTGCCGCCTTTATATTTATCCTGACTATTGGATCAGCATTCGCTTTCGTCGTAGGCAGGCGAAGAGAAAGACTGCCGCTCGGCCAGGCAGATCGACCAGATCTGTCGGTTGTAGACCGCCAGCCTGAAGTCAGTGCCCCAGATACGTCGGCAGAGCCTTTGCAGGCTGCGCAGATGGCAGCATCGCAGGATTACGCGTCTTTCGAAGCTGATCCGCCGACCGTTGCAGCTGAGGACGATGCGGAGGATGAGGATGATGCAGGGCCCATTGGGATGCTCCCGGCAGCAGAGGGCCAAAAGAAAGATATCGCAGTCAGCAGCGAGATGAAGGCCGTTATGGACGCTCTGACTCACAGAGAGCGCTCGATCATAGAGGCCCTGATAAAGCACGGCGGCAGAACGACCCAGGCGGAGATAAGATATGAGACCGGCCTGCCCAGATCCTCCCTCACCATGGTTCTGGTATCCCTGGAGAGGCGAAACCTCATAACAAAGAAGGAATGGGGCAGGACCAATGTGATAGAGCTGTCTGAATCGTTCTTTTCCAAAAAGGAACAATCCTGAACATCGATCTGCATCCAAACAAATCTTCATTTACCGTCCATCCACATCGTCTTTTATCTATCGTTCATGCCCAGTGGGGATCGCCGGGCGGCTCGAATGAGAGACGCCCGCTGAAGAAATAAAGTGAGCGAAACAGGAGAGTTTGGGAATGAATACAAAAAGAGTGAATACAAAAAAGATGAAGGCCTGGACGGGGATTGCCATGGTCCTGGCCGTATTCTCTGCGCTGTGTCTGGCTGCGGCGGCGGAGGATAACACGCCCGTTGCTTGGATTAAAAAAGGTATAGAATTATCCAGTAACGAATCCTACGAGGAGGCCACCCAAGCCTTCGACAGAGCACTTGAGCAGGACCCTCAGAATCTCAATGCATGGCTTTTCAAGAGCATGGCACTGACGAGTCTGGGCACAAAGATCGCTTTGGAAAATAAGAACCTGGGCATAAAAGACCGTGAAGCCTCTGGCATGACGGCCTTTGATAAAGCTATTGAGGCACATGAAAGGGCTGTAGAAATCGCCCCAGAGAATGCCACTGTCTGGACCTACAAGGCCAACAACCTTGCTAAAATCGGCTCATTCACAGATAACCTTAGCATATTAAACGAATCCCTGCAGGCCTTCGACAAAGCCCTGGAGCTGAATCCCGAGGATGCCGATGCCTGGCATGGTAAAGGTATTGCCTTGGTTTACATAAGCCAGACGAGAGAAGATACAAGCAGATATGAAGAGGCCCTTCGGTACATCGACCGGGCTCTAGAGATAGACCCGCAGACGGCAGGAGCACTGGAGAACAAGGCAGGCATCCTCTCAGAATTAGGAAGACAAAATGAATCTGATAAATTTTATAGCGAAGCTCTTGAGCTTTATAACACCAGTATTGAAACTGAAAAATCGACTGAGGATCTGGTGGAGGCTTGGCTTTCAAAGGGCTTCATTCTGCAAGCTCAGGGCAAATATGAGGATGCTGTCAAGGCACTGGGTAATGCTACTGATGCCGATCCGATGAACGGATTGGCCTGGAAGGTCAAAGGAGTTCTCTTGTGGAGGGAGTTGAAAGAATATGATGATGCCGTAAATGCTTTCGATAAAGCCCTGCAAATTAATCCCAAAGACCCTCTGACCTGGATGAATAAAGGCGATGCTCTAAAAGCGCTGGGCCGCCAGGCCGAAGCGGATGAAGCCTACGCCAAGGCCCGGGAGCTGGGGTATCAAGGTTAAGCCTCTTCCCATCTTTTATAAGAAAGAATTATCGGGATGAGTCTAAGAAATCAGAAGGAAGCGGGGCATGGTAATCCTTGACGAATGGCACAAACTATAAGAAAAGTGAGAAGATCTATCAAACGCAGCCTCTAACTCATCTCAAGGCTTGGAAGGGTAAAATGAGATCGGTCGCGCTGCTAAGAATGTTAGTGAGAGCAAGCCTCCTTTTGATCCTGGCCTCCATGGCCATGGCATCGGCTACCGGTCAGGATTTCGACAGCGAGGTCGCTGGGAAGAATCTCAGCCTCGATGTCTACTTGTATGATAGCGGCAAGGCCCTGGTTGCAGGCTATGCGGATAGCATAGAGGGCCTTACCTTTCTGGAGCCTGCTCGCTATGCTCCGGACAATACCGCTCAGTACACCTCCAAGTACAGGTTTGACAATCAGCTTTATGCCTGGACTGATGCTTTGACCTCGAAGCAAAGAGAGAACTGGAGCCTAATGTTCTCTTGCGACGGTTTTTATAACGAGTACCATGTCATCTTTCACCTTCCGAACAGCTCGAAGCTGGGCAGGATCAACAGCTCTAAGGGACTGAGTTATCTGGTATCTACCTCAAACGACTCTTTGATAGTGGAATCTCATGGGTACGGAGTCTATGAACCAGCGATCTCAATAGAGTATCGACAGCACATGGAGCCAGAGGGCAATGAGCAAGAGGGCATAACAGGAAATACAGGCAATATTAGTAGTAATCTAGATAGCTCAAACGGTGATAATAGCGACCTTAGCCAGGCCTATCTTCTTCTGATTCTGCTCGTAGCTTTAGCAATAGGCAGCCTGATTATTTTCATTGTCCGACGCAGAGCAGTTTCACCTAACGCTGAGTCGTCGATCCCTGAAGCAGAAGATCTTCCCGACGATGATCAGGCCCTCGATGCCTTATCAACTGAATCTGATCAACCGGAGGCCTCTGAGGAAGATGTTGAACCCGAAGAGATGCCTTCGCTCGAAGAAGGGCCGAAGAAGGAGATCGCAGTCAGCAGCGAGATGATGGCGGTCATGGATGCTCTGACTCCTCGAGAGCGTTCTATAGTTGAGGCATTGATCAAACGCGGCGGCAGGATGACCCAGGCGGAGATAAGATATGAGACCAACCTCCCCAGATCCACGCTCACCACGATACTGGTCTCACTGGAGAGACGAAACCTCATAACAAAGAAAGAATGGGGCAGGACCAATGTAATAGAGTTATCGGAAAGGTTCCTTTCCGTCCAGGAGCGCTCCTCCTGAGATTATCCTGGTTTTCCAGAATCGCGGGATTATCCTGCCATCTCAACTCCCACTGGCTCCGGCTCGTTGATTTAGGTATAACGATATGAGAGAAATTTATGAATATATCATATGGCTCTCTCATGCCGAGAGTTCTTAAAAAAAGCTAATAAGATTTATTCTCTATGCAAATTATTCATATTTCATTTTGTCTATTGTTTAAAACGAGCAAATGAGCAGTATTAATGGATGCATACTGTTAATAAGTTTAAAACTTAACACTCGCAAGGTTTATATTCGTTAACTGTCGTAATCCGACAAATGCCGAAAAAGAATTCGGCGGTTCATTGAGTGAGATAGCCGGAAAATGGCTGCCTTATAGCGATTAGATCTTTTTCATCAATAGAAGTGGATCGATGAAAGAGGGCGATGTGAATGAATTCAAAGAGAAGATCCACAACGGATCAATTGATACTGCATTCCCTGGGGAAAGACACAGATGCGGCTGCGGCATTTTTCCAGGCAAAAGAGCTGGGGTATCAGGAATGACTCCCTCACTTTTTCTGAGAATAAAGGAGGTTTGTAAATGAAAACAGGATTTGTCGTTGCATTGTTAGCGATAGCTATGCTCTGCGCCTCGTCACTGGCGCAGGAGGATACAGCAAATGACTGGTATAAAAAAGGCCAGAGCTTGATTGCCACTGGATTCGGATACAACATCGATGAGGCTTTAGAGGCGTTCGATAATGCCATTCAAATCGAACCTCAAAATATCGATGCCTGGCTTGGCAAGGCCAAAAGCCTGGCCTATATGGACGAGAAGAACGAGTCGCTTGAGGCATTCAGGAATATCCTAAATCTAACCAACGAGACCATAAAGGAGAATCCAGAAGATACAAGCGCCTGGCAGAGCAAAGGAATCGCCCTGGCAAGCCTTGGCAGAGAGGCAGAGGCCACAGATGCTTTTGAAAGATCCATTGAACTGCTCAACCAGAGCCTCCTGAACGATCCAAAAGATGCCGAAGCCTGGTGGCTGAAGGCCGAGAATCTGGAATTATTGGGCAGGACCGATTCTGCGCTTGAGGCTTACGATAAGGTCATAGAGCTGAACTCCTCTGAGGCTGTGGGGGCATGGATCCGTAAGTCAGACATCTTCTACGGACTGCCTGGAGGATATAACCAGTCGCAGGACGCCTTCGGCGAAGCGGTCGACCTGATGGGTGTTAACTCCACCAGCTTCATCTCCTTTTGGTATCCTGAAGGAGATCACACCATAATCCTGAACGAGTGGATGATCGATGGCCAGATAGTCAGAGTGGACTTTGGAAGATACAACAGATCCATTCAGGCATACGATGACCTGGTCCAGACCCGCACCAAATCCGGTCTCTTTGCCGCCTGGCAGAGCAAGAGCAGAGCCATCACTCCCCTTGATACGACTCTAGGAAAGCCAAGCGAGTATCTTTTAGGATCGAGCCCCAACTGGGTGGTCTACAACTTCTCCAGTGCCGATTTTCCGGGCAATAAAGGCTCAGCTGATTTACAGGAGGGTTCATTCGAGGATAACAGCGCAG
>NZ_DAIK01000093.1:0-4770 GCF_002496085.1 Methanosaeta sp. UBA458
GCGATCCCGGAACGGCTCATGTGCCCCAAGAGGTCCTGGGGCGCTCCGCTTCCCGGCACCTCTACCTTCAGCTTTCTTCTGGCCGCGGGCAGGATCTTGGCTGCCACTGGCGGAGGATAGATGTGGGCATGAAAGTCGATGATCATTCAGATGATCCCCATCTCCGTCAGCCTATCCGGCAGATAGGTCTTGGTTACAAAGTCCAGCCCCTTTCCGGCAAAAGCCTGCTGCTCGGCCTTCTTCTTGAGGTCTATTTGCAAGTGGATCTGCTTTTCCCAGTAGGGATTGGCAAACCTCGGATCAGAAAGCTCGCTCTTCAGGGCCTGAAGATCTCTGTCCGTAAGCTTGTCCGTGGATAGGTTATAATCCACGATATCGCTGGGCTGCACTCCCAGGAAGCGGGCCTTGGGCGTTACCAGATGATCGGAGAGGTGGGCGCTCTTGATCGCTCCATAGGCTATGCTGGCGAAGATGCGATAGGACCAGGGATCGCCATCGGTGAAGACTACAACCGGGAGGTTCAGCTCCGTGTTCAGCCTCTTTATGATCCGCCGGGTGGACCTGGCAGGCTGGCCTTTGATGTGCACCAGGATGGCATTATACTCCTCATCAAAGCCGTTTTCTATCAGCCGGGCGTACATTCCGCCGGTCTCAATGGCCATGACCATCCGGGCATCATGGTTGATGAACTCGATGTTATCCACGTTGAAGGGTATCTGGTAGCCGGCCTCGCCAACGTCCTCCTGGCAGTGCATCTCTTTCTCCCCCCGGCGGGTCTGCTCTTTCAGGCGAAGCGGCCCGAAGACAGCCGCTCCGTCCTCCTCCGGACGGACGTGAAAGTCCTCCCGGTGCAGATCGGTTACAATCTCCAGATCCTCGATCAGCCGGTCGCTCTCTGCCTGCTCATGGAACTTGGCTATATCCCAGTTCTCGGAGATGTAATAGATCTCTCTTAATGTCGAGCCCCGATTGTTCTTGAGATGCTCATCTATCAGCAGCTCTGTCAGGTGGACGGTTTTAAGAAGGGTCTTGGCTCCCCGAACCGTCTTGACGCTGCGCATCGTCTCCTGGTCTCCGTAGATCCAGACATCGTCTTTAGTGGAGAACTCGATATTTCCCTTGGTCCGGGAGGGCAGAGATATATGAGGTACAACTCCCCGCTGAAACTGGCCATAGAGCGAATCGGCCAGACGGAGAAGGTTCTCTTCTGCCTTTTTCGACCGGGAATCCCTCAACGCTCTCTCCGAACTCTTCCTGTCATCTGATCCTGCCATGCCCTCACTCCAATCGCTGGGATCCTGTCATCTATCAGATCTCCCTATCAGATCGCTCTGGCGCCGGTGACGATCTCCGGGTCCAGACCCTCTACCACCGGCTTAGCTGGCCCGCTGCTATTCGCCCCGATCTGGTAGCTGATAATGGCCTTCTGGCCCGGGCCTACGGAGAGCTTCCAGTGGTGGTCGTATCCATCCCCCAGAGAAATTACCTTGGCAGGGGGACTGATCGCCTCCGCCTTCTCCCCCAAAAGCTCATGCAGCTTGAAGGATCTTACAAGGTCGCTGTGGTTCTCAACCACCAGCCGGACCGAGATCCGGCCGTCCTGCTGTTCGCTCTCCCTGTAAACCAGAAGGTTGCCCATGATCTTGGCCACCACCGGTCCTATGTCCGGCTCGGGGCGGTCCAGGACATCGGAGAGCTTCTTTGCTATCCGGGGAAGGATCTTTCTGATGATCTCCTCCTTCTCCCGTCTCTCGGATAGCAGGCTCTGCCTGCTCAGGTAGCGGCGCAGCTTTCGAGCCACCTCCTTGAGCCCCAGGTCGATCTCAACGAGAATCTCCGGCATATCGGCCACCGCATCCTTACTCTCCGAGGTGAAGGGGATATTGGTGGAGGCGATGTGCACCAGCAGCACTGCCGGACCGACGGGAATGCCGCTTCCTGCGGACTGGCTCAGAGAATAGTTCTTCCAGGAGACCGACTCCACAGCATGAGTTATGGCGCAGGCTCCTTGCTGGTAGACCAGGGGGACTCGATTGGCGAATCGGAGTATCTCTATGCGGCCTTCTCGGGCCAGCTCACCGCCATAGCCCAGTCCCACCTCAACCAGGAAGGGATTGCCTGAGTAGACGGATACCGGCCTGGTGGTGGTGGCGATGAAGTCCAGCCGGAACTCCTTCTCCAGCCCCGCCCGGATCAGCTCCTCGCCGATGGGAGACAAGCAGTCCACTGGAGGCGACTTAACCCGGATCTGTTTGAAGGCCAAAAGCAAGCGCACCGCCTCATCGTGGTCCAGGCTTGCAGGAGGAGCTTCAGGGTCCAGATCCGCTTTTTTGCACAGCTCCTGGGCGGAGATCGTTCCGATGGAGGAGAAGGTCTCCTTAAGAAATACCCGGAGCTTCTTCTTGTCGGTATAGCGCAAGAGCTTGATCAGCTCCCCGAGCTCTATTCCCTCTGGATGGGGCTGGATGGCATAGGCCTTCTTGGGAAGGCTCTCCGTCGCCCGCTCGAATACCTCCACATTTCCCTCCGGCTCCACCAGGGTTAAGCGGGCATGGGGATTGACGATAGCGGCGCTCTTCAATGAGCCATAGACAGACTGCCTGCGGCTGCGGACATAAGAGCCCTCCATTTCCATCTCTACCCGCGTTCCCCGAGGCCTCTCCCAGTCCACCTCCTCTGCTTTAATGATCTCAGGCTCGTTTTTGGAGGTGTTGATCATGAGCTCACAGTAATATGCAGGCCTGTCAGGAGCGATCTTGGAAATAACTCGCGTCGGCCTGCCGCTGGTGAGCTGGGAGTAGAGCACCCCGGCGGAGATTCCTATGCCCTGCTGGCCTCTGCTCTGGCGCAGAGTATGAAATCGAGAACCATAGAGCAGTTTGGCAAAGACGCGCGGGATCTCCTCCGGCACAATCCCCGGGCCGTTGTCCTCCACTATGACCTGAAAGTATTCGCCGCTCTTCTTTATCTGCACGAATATGTCCGGCAGAATGCCCGCATCCTCGCAGGCGTCCAAAGAGTTGTCCACCGCCTCTTTCACACAGGTGATTAAGGCGCGAGGCGCGGAGTCGAATCCAAGGATCTGACGGTTCTTCTCAAAAAATTCAGCTACGGAGATGGCCTTCTGCTGTTTAGCCAGCTCCTCAGCGATCTCCATAAGAGGGGGATGACGGGGCTTAAAGCTCGGCCCCGACCACCGTCTGGGTGGCATTGACGTTATCAATCTCTCTGATCACATCGACCAGCTTGTTGAGCATGCTCAGGCCCTCGACCTCAATGATCACCACGAAATCGAATTCGCCAAAGACATGATATACATCCTTGATGCCGTCGATCTCCTGCAGAGCATTGTAGACAGTCTTCTCCTGTCCTGGCACCACCTTGACCATCGTTACACCAATTACCATATTGACTCACCTCTGCTCTATGAGCTTCTGTAGATTATATAAGACTTTTCAGCTCTTCTTTCCAAGGTTGAAGGTCTCCACTTCTTCGTCCCCCCCGGCCTCGGGCCAGGAGTCCAGCGATCCACCCTTCTTGGGCTTGATCTTTTTATTGGGCTGCTTTTCCTCTGGCATTTCCTTTTGCTTTGCTTCCGGCTTCGCCTCGAACCCCTCTTCAATGGGCTCGTGCAGCTCATCTCCATTCTCTTCCCCCATCCTTTCGGACCCGGCGGAAGAGGCAAGAGACCCGGAATCATCTCCTACAGTCTTGCCTAGGTCCGCCTTCAGAGAGGCAAGGGCCCGAGCGACCATTTTGCGGTAGCGCTCTATATCGGTATGATAGTGCACCCGGGCCCGAGACGCATCCTGCTGATTGGTGGAGGGATAAGCGCTGTCTGCGGTGGTAAAGTCGCTTGACAATGGAGCTGGTTCAGCCTTCTCGAGGAGTGAGAGCCTCTCAAGAGTGCGCCTGGCAGTATCCATTATCCACTGGTTTCTGGTTGCCTCATCCACCCTCTGGATGGACTCCGCGCGCAGAGATATGATGACATTGCCGTCCTCCGTCTGGTAGAGGTTGGGCTTTCCCACGATGGAGACAAAAGCGGGTGCATCCATGCTGGCCAGTATCTGAGCGGCCTCTGGCTGGTACTGCCCGGCATAGATCAGGATGCTGCCCGTCGGGTCCACCACTCGCCCCCGCCAGTACTCCACATCTGTACCGATATCGTCCTTCTCGGTCAGCGTTCCCACGAAGAAGACCCGATTGCATTTGGCCCCGGTAGGGGTGAGAAGGTATTGAGGAGCATATTGATGCTGGTCCTCACCTTCCCGGAAGGAGTAGTTTGAACTCTTCAGCTCCTCGGCGAATATCCTGCGCGCCACCTCTCTGGAAAATCCCGCCATCCTAGATCGCCTCCACCCGGCTCATGAGCTCGTCCACATTCGATTCTGTCACCGGCATGAGCTCATTTATGGTCTCCACCAATAGATAGCGATCGACCCTTGGCCCAGCGATGGCAAAGTATCTGCCCACCAGCTTGCTCTCGATGAGGGAGCGCACCACCTCGTGATCGAGCGCCTCCATGGCCATCATCCTGGCTTCATCCAGGGTAAGCCCAACCAGCCGCTCAGTGGTCTCCCGGTTGATGAGGACATCCTGCACCCGGCGGCCATCGTCCAGCACCGCCTTGATGCGCAGATCATATGTGCCATCCACCTTTCCGTGCTCGGTGCATACCCCCTTGGCTAAGGAGCGTTTGCATACCGGGCAGCGCTTTATCAATCCCGAGCCCTTCTGCACATCCACCAGAGCCCCGGAGAACTCTGC
>NZ_DAIK01000003.1:0-1295 GCF_002496085.1 Methanosaeta sp. UBA458
ATATCTCTGAAGAAGGAAGGGCGTCCAGGATCTATTTAAGCCTCGATATATCTCATTCCTATATCAGCGACTTGAAGGTGGAGCTCATCTCGCCATCCGGTAAGAGAGCGATGATTCATAATCGCGATGGAGGAGGTGAAGGCAATCTGATAAAGACATATGACTCCAATTCGCTGCCTTCTTTAGGGGATCTGGTAGGTTCGCCAATCAATGGCGAGTGGTCACTGACCGTAGCAGATGTAGCAGCCATTGACAAGGGCGTGCTCAATAGATGGTCAATTGAGATCGAGAAAGAAGCCTCTGAAATGGAAGTAAGCAAGGATCTGGAGCCGAATGAGCTAATACCAGATAATGATCCGAGAGGGGCTAGCGTGGCGATGAATCTTGATAAGAAGGGAATCGTCCAGAGAGTTGTGACCATGGTGGATATAACTCATCCCTTCATTGGAGATTTGAGGGTGGAGATACTGTCTCCTTCTGGAAAGACTGCCATTATCCATGATAGAGGAGGCTTCGATCAGGATAACCTGGTCAAGACCTATGACTCGCAGATAAATCCAGAATTGCAGGCTTTCGTAGGCCAACCAGCGGAAGGAAATTGGATACTCAGGGCTATGGATCTGTCAAGGCTGGATAAAGGCATTATAAATAAATGGAATATGAGAGTCACATATTCTGGATAGATACGCTTTTTTTCCGGGAAAAGGGGGCATAATCCTGCCCCTCCCATCCTGCCCCTCTCCCCAAAATCTATGGCTCTTCGCTGAATGGCCAAATCTTCTCTTACTGAGCAGACTTCTCCTTGCTCTTTGTTATCTCTAATAGCATAATATCGAAATAAAGCGTCTGCTCGACGAGGGGATGATTTGCATCCAGGGTGACTGTGGTCTCTGTAACATCTGTTATCTGCGCAGGGACATAAGTACCCTCGGAGGTGCAGATCTCAAGGCTCATTCCCTCGACGGGAACGAGGTCTGAAGGGAAATCCTTTTTATCCATGGTTATAGCCCGATCTTCCTTGTAATTGCCATAGCCCTTTTCTGGAGGGATCTGGACCTTCTTTGACTCGCCCGGGCTCATGCCGACTACAGCCTCTTCAAAGCCAGGTATGAAAGAGCCTGATCCAATCTCAAACTCCAGCGGATCGCATCCTTCTGATGTATCGAATATAACCCCTGTCCCCAGCTTGCCGGTGTAGTGCACCTTTACGGTGTCGCCCATTTTCGCCTGTGCCATATGATCCACCTCTTTATCCTCAATCCTTTTTCTTATTACTTCCATATAACTTCATCCAT
>NZ_DAIK01000003.1:1363-3799 GCF_002496085.1 Methanosaeta sp. UBA458
TATGATGAGATGGAAGGCAGATCGAGGGCTTGAAGCCAGAATGCTTCTGACCATGATCCTTCTGGCGGTCCTATACATGGCGTTTCTGGCAGTTCTGGTCTCCCAGGGCGTCAATAATATACTAATCATTTTATTCATTGGCGGGTTCATGCTCCTTCAATACTACTATTCCGATAAGATGATCCTGTCGACCATGGGCGCCAAGATGGTCTCGGAGAGTGAAGCTCCAGAGCTTCATCAAATCGTCTCCCGGCTCTGCGCCATCGCCGATTTGCCCATGCCCAAAATAGCAGTGGTAAACAGCTCAATGCCAAATGCCTTCGCCACCGGCAGGAACCAGAAGAATGCGGTGGTGGCGGTGACCACGGGCATTATGCAAAAGCTCGATCACAGCGAGCTGGAGGCGGTGCTGGCCCATGAATTGACTCATGTTAAGAACAGGGATATGATGGTGATGACCATAGCCACGTTCCTCTCTTCCATGGCCCAGATCCTGGTCAGATCCATGCCGTTCATGGGCAGTGGAGGCGGGCGCGGTCGCGACTCAGGAGGCAGCTTCATAGTGGTATTCGTGGTCTCCCTGGTGGTGTGGGTCTTGAGCTTCATACTGATACAAGCCCTCTCCCGATACCGGGAGTTTGCCGCCGACCGCGGAGCTGCAATCATCACCGGGCAGCCCTCCATCCTGGTGAGTGCATTGATGAAGATAAGCGGCTTTCGGGTGCCCACAGAGGATCTGAGAAAGGTGGAGGGGCCCGTAAGCGCTCTGTTCATAGTGCCTGCCTTCAGCCGCTCTTCCATCATGAACCTCTTCTCGACCCACCCCACTCTGGAGGCCAGGATCGAAGCTCTGCAGAGAATTGAGCAGGGACTGGAGAGCTGAAGATGGGATTTCTGGATTCCATTATGGGAAAGACGCGCCTGCCCGAGGCCAAGATCGACCGGCTATTTGCCATCTCCACCGCTGCGGTGACAATGGATGCCAACCTCGATCTTGTGCCGGATGGACAGGCTGGGTTATGCTTCAAACCCATGGAGTCCTCTTACTATGAATCTGCCAGTAAAGAGATTGAAGCCCTCCTCAAGCTGAGCTTCCAGGAGTCGGGCACATCTCACAGCCTCAAGAAGGATGAGTACGGCTATATCTGGGTGATCCTGACCGACCAGGATTTTGAGGATCTGGTGGCCAATATTCAAATGATCTGCCAGATATTGATGGAGCAGGGATTCGGAACTCAGCTCTTGGCGGCAGTCTATCGCTTCAAGGGAGTGGCTACTGTATACTGGATCTATAGCTTCAAGCTGGGATCATACTATCCCTTTGTGCCGAAATCCAACAAGCAACGCGACACTGCAATGGAGTTCCGGCTGAGGTCACTGATGCAAAAGGAGCTGCCAATAGAGAAGGATATGGCCAAGTGGTACCCCATGTGGGGAATGCCCCTTTAGTACGGCACAAATGAAAATCCTCGTCGATCTTCCCATAGTAATTGGCGTCGCTAAAGTCCCATCAAATCAAATAATCCCATCATCTTCAGGCCGATGAGGATCATCATGGCGATGAAGACCTTCTTGAGCTTCTCCTCTGACATTTTATGGGTGAAATTCACTCCCCAATGGGCAGTCAGCATGCTTGCTCCTGCTAAGAGAACGAACTGAAGCAGATCGATATAGCCCACACAGTAGGCGGGAAGCCCAGCTACCCCCCATCCATTGATGGCATAGGCAATCGTCCCTCCCACAGCGTTAAAGGCAATGGCTACAGTTGATGTGCCAACCGCCTGATACATGGTAAAGCCCATGGCAATTACCATAGCAGGAACAAGGATCACCCCGCCCCCTATTCCTGCGAGCCCGGAGATAACCCCAACCACTACTCCCCATAGAATATAAGGCAAAAGGCTGCTCACCACCTCGGGCCTTCCTCGCCGCAGATCCCGGGCATATATCATTCGCAGAGCTCCTCCAATGATAATAATCCCAAAGATCATCCTGAGCAGCTCCCCCGGAGCATGAGCGGCAATGGTTCCGCCTAGAAAGGCACCTACCAGGCCAGAGAGGCCCAATGTCACTCCTGGACGCCAGAGGACTACTCCTTGGCAGTTATGACCATGGCATCCGCAGAGCGATGTGGGCAGTATGACCGCAAGGGAGGTGCCAAAAGCCACCCTGGTGGATAGAGTTGGATCCACTCCCATGGATGTCAGAGCCCAGATCTGCACCGGCACCATGATGAATCCACCTCCCACCCCCAGCATGCCGCAGGCAAATCCCACAACCATTCCCGTCAGCAGGAGGACGATAATGTAGATGAGCATAGATTCTGCTATCATGGCCACCTGCAAACGAATCTCTTGACGGTCATCTTACCCTGAGGATCGATGAGATTGTATTCATCATTTCTGAGCTTTCAATTGGTCGCGCTTTGGGCATGCA
>NZ_DAIK01000043.1:0-710 GCF_002496085.1 Methanosaeta sp. UBA458
GCGATCGTCCCCCGAAAGGTCTTGCCATCGCCCAGTGCCCTCTCCCCATCCTGGAAGACCCGGCCCATGTCCAGGGGCGTTCCGCCCCCAAAAATGGCTGCGAAGTTGTTTGGCACATAGGCAGGCAGCATCAGCCAGAAAGCGACGATAAGGGCAATCATTCTTTTTCCTATTTTCCAGTTTATTCTTATTTTCTATTTTTTCCCTTCGCGGTCACCCCCATATATCAAATTATCTGATGCTCGGCCAGAAGATTGGTGGGCATGTTCATTCAGCCAGCAAATATAAGCAGGTGAGATATGATGTAGCATATCCTTTATTTGAGGGCGAATGCGCTTTGTGATTGTTCGATAAAGGCAAAAGAAAGGAGAGCATTACCAAGGAGGCATCTATTTGAGCAGGAAATTCAGCGATCTGACGGCAAAAGAGCTGGCCAGGCTCCCCAGCCTGTGCTTCGATCACAGCCGGATTGGTGAGGAGATCATCCATCTGCACCTTTTCAACGATGAGAAGATGCACTGGTATATAGCGGAGTGGGGGCCAATAAACAAGAGGTTCTTTGGCTTTTATTTGAATAAGGCCGATGGAATCGCCTCGGGATTCTGCGGCCTGGATGATATCCTCGTCTATGAGAGGAGAGGGACGAGTTGGACTCCGATGGTGGATGAGGATTGGAGGCCAGTGGTCGCTCGGGAGATTCCGATACTGGT
>NZ_DAIK01000043.1:785-7553 GCF_002496085.1 Methanosaeta sp. UBA458
GATCGAAACAGTTAAGTTCAAGTTGTGAGACTAGATGGGCGGGCGTCGATGGTCTAGTGGTTATGACTTGGGCCTTCCAGGCAGATCAATAGAATCTGCGAAGCAAGCCTACAACCCGGGTTCGAATCCCGGTCGACGCATTATTTGGCCTCATTCCTCTGGATTTGCCTATTCTGGTAGCCAATACGTTAAATGCCGAATATTTTTCGCTACATTTATATCCTAGTTTCACCAGTTAATATTTCATGAATTCTGGTGGGGAGATCTCCAATGCACGAGGATTGCTGGCAGAGAAGATTGCAGGCGAGATCACCTTATCCCAAAATCCTGGCGAGACATTGAGAAAGTGGCGGCGCAACTTCGGCATAACCCAGACCGACCTCTCCAATCATCTGAAAATATCTCCTTCGGTGATATCCGACTATGAGAGCGGCAGGAGGAAGTCCCCAGGCATAATGATAGTCAGCAAGATAATCGATGCCCTGCTCAGGCTGGATGAGAGCCGGGGCTGCAATGTCCTGCGCGCCTATGAGGATATGTGGGGAGATATCCTGGGGCTGGACTCCATCTGCAGCGTCTGCGAGTATCAAGAGCCCCTTCCTCTGAACGATATCGCCAAGAAGCTTGATGCTGAGGTCGTCTACGGCCGGACGGATATCACCATCTGGGGTTATACGCTGATAGACAGCCTGAAGGCCATTGTGGAGATGCTCCCCGACCAGTTCCAGAAGATCTATGGGCGGAGCACCGCCAGGGCTCTGATATTCACCGGCGTTCACACCGGCCGATCGAGCATGGTTGCGGTGAGGGTGAGCAATCTAAAACCAGGGGCAGTGGTCCTGCAAGGAATGGAGCCAGTAGATGTGGACCCCATTGCGGTCAGGATCGCAGAGGTTGAAAATATCCCTCTTTTGACGACACATTTTTCCGTGGATGAGATCACCAGTGCTCTGAGCAAAGGGTGAAATCCATTGGTCTCGGGAATTGTCAGCTATGGGGTCTATATTCCCCGATTCAGGATAAGGGCAGATGAGATAGCCAGGGTATGGGGGGGTGGTGATGACATCTCTTTAAGCCTGAGGGTCTTCGAGAAATCCGTGCCTGATCTTGATGAGGACGCAGTGACCATAGCGGTGGAGGCAGCAAGGAACGCTCTGGATCGCGCCGACGTTGATCCTAAGCGAATAGGAGCCATCTATACGGGCTCGGAGAGCCATCCATATGCGGTCAAGCCTACGGGGACCATCGTCGGCCAGGCGGTATGCACCTCATCCTCCTTCACCACTGCGGATTTTGAGTTCGCTTGCAAGGCGGGGACCGCGGCGATTCAGGCCTGCCTGGGCCTGGTAGGCTCCGATATGATCGATCTGGGTTTGGCCATCGGCGCAGACGTCAGCCAGGGAGCGCCAGGTGATATGCTGGAGTACACCGCAGCTGCCGGAGGAGCGGCTTATTTGATCGGAAAGAGGGATCTGGCGGCTCAGATCGAGGGCTTTTATTCCTTCACCACCGATACCCCGGACTTCTGGAGAAGAGAGGGGATGCCATACCCAGAGCATAGCGGCAGGTTCACAGGGGAGCCCGCCTATTTCAAGCATGTCACCAGCGCCGCCACTGGGTTGATGGAGAGGATGAAAACCAGGCCGGAGGACTACGACTATGCGGTCTTCCACCAGCCCAATGGCAAGTTCCCGGTGCGAGTGGCCAAGATGCTGGGCTTCTCCAAAAAGCAGATCGAGCCGGGGCTGGTCGTGCCCATGATAGGGAACACTTACTCTGCATCCTGCCTCATCGGCCTGGCCGCTACTCTGGACATCGCCCGGCCGGGTGAGAGGATCTTCGTCACCAGCTTTGGCTCCGGTGCGGGCAGCGATGCCTTCAGCATCAAAGTATTGGACAGAATTGAGGACATCCGCTGCAATGCTCCGAGCGTTCGCGACTATATCGGCGATGCTGAGTATCTTGATTATGCAATGTACGCCAAGCACAAGGGCAAGCTGAGAATATGAGGTCTGTATCTATTATTGGTGTAGGTTGCACCAAGTTCGGGGAGAGATGGGACTCTTCCCTGCGCGACATGATCGCCGAGGCAGGGGTCCTGGCGATTGAGGACGCAGAGATCACCGGTGAGCAGATAGACGCCCTCTATGTGGGCAACATGAGCGGCGGGCGGTTCATAGAGCAGGAGCATATCGGAGCCCTGATCGCCGACTGCGCCGGCCTGTCGCGACTGCATGTCCCCTCCACCCGGGTAGAGGCCGCCTGCGCCTCAGGAGGTCTGGCCCTCCGCCAGGCGGTCATGGCTGTGGCCAGCGGCTACTGCGATATCGTCATCGCCGCCGGGGTGGAGAAGATGACCGACGTCTCCTCAGGCACCGCCGCCGACGCCCTGGCAGCAGCAGCAGACAGGGAGTGGGAATGCTTCTTTGGCGCCACATTTCCAGCGCTCTATGCCATGATGGCCAAGATGCATATGCGCCGCTACGGCACAACCCACGACCAGATGGCCCAGGTGGCAGTGAAAAATCACCATCATGCCTGCATGAATCCCATCGCCCAGTATCAGATGGAGATCGGCATTGATGATGTGAACCGATCCTCTATGGTAGCCGATCCCCTGCATGTGCTGGACTGCTCTCCCATATCCGATGGCGCATCGGTGGTGGTTCTGGCTCCCACCGAGACCGCTCGCAGGTTCTCCGACACTCCTATCAAGATCGTGGGCTGCGCCCAGGCCAGCGATACCCTGGCCCTGCACGACCGCCGCGACCTGACCACCCTGGATGCCACCGTCCATGCTGGACGTTCTGCCTTCCGCCAGGCAGGGATCGAGCCCCGTCAGGTGGATGTGGCCGAGGTCCACGACTGCTTCACCATCGCTGAGATCCTGGCGATTGAAGATCTGGGATTTGTGGAGAAGGGGCATGGTGGCAGAGCAGCCGAGGAAGGGCTGACCGCACTGGATGGAGAGGTTGCGGTCAACACCTCTGGCGGGCTGAAGGCCTGCGGCCATCCGGTAGGGGCCACCGGGATCAAGCAGGCCTATGAGATCGCTCTGCAGCTGAGAGGAGAAGCAGGACGCCGCCAGGTCGATGAGGTGGAGATCGGCCTTGCCCATAATGTGGGTGGGTCAGGGGGAACTGCCTTGGTCCATATATTCACGAGGTAAAGATGACGACCCAAGCTCCCAGATTCTGGCGAAGCATACCTCAGAGATACAATCTCTTGGGAACGCACTGCAATAGATGCAACGAATACTTCTTTCCTCCCCGAAACCTCTGCCCTAACTGTCGCAGAGGCGCTCACTTGGAGAGCCATGCCTTCAAGGGAACGGGGACCATCATCACCTACACCACCATTCACAATGCCACCGATGACTTCGAGAGGCTCACCCCCTATAATCTGGCAATAATCCAGCTGGATGAGGGGCCCAAGATCACCGGCCAGATCGTATCCAGCCAAGAAGAGGTGAAGATCGGGATGAGGGTCCGGGCGGTCTTCAGAATCCTGGGAAAGGAGGGTGACAGGGGCATAATCTATTATGGCACGAAGTTCGCCCCATTGATTGAGCCGGGCTGCCAGGAGAGAGAGGAGAAGAGTAGCGACTCCGCCTGAGAATGGTCCGGTAGTATCTTCGGGCTTCCCCACCAGGAAGAAATCGTATTGGCCGAAGAAGCGATAGATGTCCTTTACTCCCAGCTTTTTTTGCAGATAATCAGAGGGAAGTGCATAAATACTTTATAAATGTTATTAGGAACTATGAGGATGATATCGCTTTTTCTATGCCTATTTATGCTTCTCATCAGTTCCTTGGGAATGAATTGCACTGCAACGAATGAATCCCAATTGGACAGAGCATCAGTGGGCACAGCATTAATGAGCAATGCGACAGCAGCCGCAGAGATAGGGGACTATGAACAGATAAACATCTCATCAGGGGAAAGACCTGAGAATGATGGAACCTTCTGGATCCTGGAGGGATACGATCGGATTCAATTGCCTAGAATTGGCCGCATCCTGCAAGAGAACCAGACCTCTCAGGACCTGCTATTGCCAGAGGAGTTTGCCGTCTATTCTCGGGGAATGCCATTGCAAGGGAGGATAGAATTCTCCAGAGAACAAGTCCCATTCCAGATCCCTTCCGAGCCGGGAATCAACGTCTGCATAGCTCCTCTCAGCCTGGCGGCATATCTGGCGGGAGACCTTGGCAACGCACAGTTATCTGAGGAAGCGATCTGCACAGAGGCCGTGGTAATGGATAGCGCGGAGAATGATAGCGCAGCGAAGAAGGCCAATCTATCTTTCAGCATCGCTTCAGATAGAACGGCCGAGAGGAGAAGCGGCTTTTATTCGCTATATGCTCTTGATGGAAATCGATCGTCTATTGCCCCCGCTCAGGCCTTCATCTTTACGGAAGGAGAGGCGGTCCTGCAAATGGAAGATAGCATCCCTTCAGAGAATGAATTCATTAAGATCAATCTGAGCACAGGGACTGAAGACAACCGGTCTAAGATATTCGCAGCAGCTATTATGCCGCGCAAAGAGTATGATAATGCCACAATGAGACTGGTCGCGAATGAATCAAAAACCTGGCCGGTTGTCGCTCTTTCCATAGGCAGCAGATCCACTGAGATCGAGGTCAATCCCGCCACTGCTCAAGACCAGCTTATGAGTATGATCTCCCTTCTGCCGGATAATGGCGCCATCAGCTTGCAGGAGGCCACTCTATCCGCAGTTGATCTCATCTTTCAGACGGATGGATCATGGGAAAAGGGGGAGTATGTGATCGTATGCGCCATCTATTCCCCGGAAGTTGGGCTGCAGGGTTTGAAGCAGAAAATTGTAGAGGTGATTTAATCCGCCAGCACCCTTGATTAGTATTTATAATAAGACGTTATAATTTTTTCTAAAATTTTTTGCTTTGGATATATTTTATATCAATTATATATATATATATTGAGGTAATTCCTATCTTTTTCAGAATGATGAATCAAATCATTCTGGGCAATTGTGGCGTGAGGTTTTTATCTGATATCAGATTCAATAGAATTGAGCATTAGAACAATCTCCAAAAGAATCAACTATAATCTTGAGGAGAAAAGCTGAATTAAATGATATGACTCAGGAATAGATCCCTGAATATCTCTAGAGGTGACCAAGCATATGTTAAGAGTTAAGAAGGCAATAGCCTGGATAATCAGCTTGAGCATTCTGAGACTGAAGGAAGGGAATATGGCAAAGAAACCAGAATGGATGAGGAATGCAGGCAGGGGCCTGGCTATCGCCATGGCGATCAATTTGATGCTGATCTTCATATTGATATCGCCAGGAATCTCATTTGAGCTGTCTGCTGACAGCGTTACCGCCGGAGACAATTTGATCATAACCGGGACGAGCGAGCCGAACAGCGAGAACACGTTCATCTCCAGCTTCACAATGAATCTGCCTGTGACCTCTGAGAAGTACAACTACGAGACCGAGATCAAAGTCCCCAATAAGCCAAACCGCTTTTCGGTTACGGCCAGAAACGTACAGAACCTCGATGCAGGGATGAAGATGGGAATCTGGATCACCAAAAGCTTTGAATCACACGATGGGGTGGTGCATCTCTCTGTAGCGGATATCCCCCCGGGAATGTACAGGCTCAAGGTATCCGGCAACGCTATGCCGGGAGCAAATGAGGTTCCCATAACCATTGAGGCCGAGACGGGGGTATTGGCCGACTCCAGTGGAAGCTACAAGCTGGTCATCGACACCACTGGCATACCGGAGAGCGATTACCTGATCGAGGGAGATGGCGATGCGAAGACCGTGCGCATAATGAGCAAAGAAGAAAACCGCTCATCTGCTTCAGATGTCAGTGTGGCTGAGAAAAAGGTAGCAACAGATAAGGATGAGAATGAAACAAAGCCCAGCGTAGCTGCCAGCGAATCCGCGGGGGAAGAATCGGTCAAAGAGGAGAAAGCCACCCCGCCAGCAGAATCCGGTGATACTAAGGATGTGATCTCCAAGCTGACAGAGTGGTTGGGGCTATAGGCAGCGAACTCGAGGGGAACTAAGGATGGAGAGGGATCTAGAGCAGATGCCAGCTGATCTCCTGGCAGCGGTGGTGCTTGCCCTGGCGGTTCTGCTCTTCACCCTCACCCCTTTGAGCAGCCTGTTCCTGCGAATCCCCATCGGCCTTTTGATGGTGCTCTTTGTGCCAGGGTATGTGCTCATAGCCGCCCTCTTTCCAAAAAAGGGAGACCTTGATGGGATTGAGAGGATAGCTCTTAGCTTCGGCTTGAGCATCGCCGTTGTCCCCCTGATCGGTCTGGGCCTCAACTACACCCCCTGGGGAATCAGGCTGATACCGGTTGTTTTATCCATTGTGGCCTTTACCCTGCTGATGGCTGCAGTTGCCTACTGGCGGCGGATCTCTCTTTCTCCAGAGGAGAGGTTCTCCCTTAATCTTCGCCAGTGGATAGGCTCATTGAAAGATGAGATCCGAGCAGAGGGAGAGAGGGGTTGGGTGGACAAGGCCTTAACCATAATTCTGATACTATCCATAATCGCTTCCATCGTCGCCCTTGTTTATGTGGTGGTCACTCCCAAGGAGGGAGAGAAGTTCACGGAGTTCTATATCCTGGGCCCAGGAGGGAAGGCCTATGACTATCCGACAGAGGTCAGAGCAGGAAACAACAGCACAGTTATCGTAGGGGTGGTCAACCATGAGTACAGGCTCACCAACTACACTATGGAGATTCTGCTGAACAATACCCCCGCAGT
>NZ_DAIK01000043.1:7631-8328 GCF_002496085.1 Methanosaeta sp. UBA458
CATTTGAACACGACCGATCGGCTCCTATCATCCCTATAATGAGCATGAACCTCAGCCTGCAGCACAACGATACCTGGGAGCAGCCCTTAACCTATATCCTGGATGAAACAGGGGACCGGCAGAAGCTGCAGTTCCTCCTATACAAAGAGGGAAATTTCACTGCCCCCTATAGGGATTTGCATCTCTGGGTAAATGTGACCGATATGAACAGAAGGCCATCAAAGGATCTGGGCAATGATGGGAATCAGGATTGGACCCAAGATTGGCAGGATTTTCCAGATCGTTTAATCAAATTCAGGGGCAATCTCCCTCCGGAGAGGTAGGTCTCCGGATGCACCTTTTTTGCCTTTTAGCGGATCTGGGCGGTTCTTCTGATTGATTTTGATCTTTTCTAACTCTTCGCGAAACTCCATATAGCTCTCAAAGCAGCCCATATCTTCCTCCGGATGGATTCATCGTGACCTATCATTATTTATCCGTTCTCATTCACAATGCTCCATTACGATATCGAGTGGCATTTTCGGGGAAGAGACATGCTGGAGATGAGAATGAGGGCAGTGCAACTGGCCGCCAGGGAGGAGATCTTCCTGGCGATTGCTCAGGGGGCGCTGAAGGCAAGGGCGGGAAGGCTTGCTCCTGAATCGTCGATGGAGGTCGGAAGCTTCAAGATGATGGTGGTCGAGGACGAGAACGGCGA
>NZ_DAIK01000043.1:8400-20215 GCF_002496085.1 Methanosaeta sp. UBA458
CCAGGACCCGGAGAGAGCATCACCTTCGAGATACAGGTATGCAAATAGGCAGACGGCCCCAAGCCGGCAAGCTAAAAATAGAGGAAAACTAGCCAGCTGTAATGCCCACAATTTATATGAGGAGATATGTCAGGACGGCCAGTTGAGGAGGAGGGGAAGGCCAGATTCCAGAGGCTGCTATATGGCTACCAGCGCTCGGTGAGCGGCGCCGTTGCCCCTGCCCATCTCTCCACTCCCACAGAGGTAGAAGGCCAGGAATATGAATTCAAGCCCGTTCCGCTCGTCTCTGGCAGAGTTGATTATCATCAGCCCTGGAGCGGATATGCCCCCAAATGCACCCTGGAAGATCAAGAGGACTGCAAGTACTATCCCGTCCAGACCGCTAATATCAAAGTGAACGGCATCTACTCTGGTATCGAGGTGGAGGGCGACCGCTGGATGCAACTGGCCTGCCTGGCCGCTCGGGAGTCGGTGGAAGAGAAGGGCGGTCCTTTTGCGGCGCTGATACTGCAGATCGATAACTGTACCGATCAGATCCTGAGGTACTGGATCAATCATAACCAGGTTACATCGGCACTGGACCCCACCGCCCATGCGGAGATCATGGCCATTCGAAGCGCCTGCGCAAGTCTCGGGGTCTTTGACCTGGGAAGCATCAGAAAGGATGAGTCAAAGCTCACCCAGCCGGGCGATCTGTCCCACTGCGTCATCTACAGCAGCGCAGAGCCCTGTCCCATGTGCTACGCTGCCATCTGCTGGGCCAATATCCCCATGCTGCTCTTCGCCGCCACCCGCTTTGACGCCGCCACTCAGGGAGTGGACTTTTCTGATGAGGCCATTTATGAGGAGCTGTCCAGGCCGTACTCTGATCGCTTTGTCAGGGTCTATCAGTGCACAGTGGACAACTCCCTAGACTCCTTCAACCTCTGGAAGGTCTCCAGAAAGGTACAGTATTCTCCGGATATCAAATAGATTCTTGGCTGCAAAGATCCCTTGGGGACGAAGCCCCAAGGTATCCACTCTTGATGGAACCATCAAGAAGGCGTTTTTGAGTCTCTCCATCATCAAGGGTTAAGTAGGTGGAGTCTTTAGAGGCATGGTATATTTGTATCGTTCGAATTTAATGGGCAGGGTATCAATTAATCGTATCGGCTCGTTTGGAAGGAGATCTTGAGGCCGAGGAGGTCTTTGGATGATCATCTTCCCAGATGGAATAAGGGCCACCTCTTGAATCACCAGGCCTACTGGTGAGGCTTGCTGGCCACTAACGGAGTTCAAATCGACATGGCCTGCGGGGCTCAAGGTTTCTCCGGATACATCATATAGATACAGGGCATCCTCGTTGTGCTCCGTCACAAATATCCTCTGGCCGTCGGAACTCACTTTGATGCACCTCGGATTGGATGGTATGGAAGCCGTGGAAACCACCTGGCCGTCTGAGAGACGGATCATGTCCACATATGCATCTGTAGCGGTATAATGCCCCAGAAACAGATATTGACCATCTGGTGATATGGCAATGCCTCTGGGATGCAAGGATGTCTCCATTGGAGCCAGGATAAAGTCATCGCGGGTCCTTATAACTTCTATTTTATTTTGGTCCATATTAGCCAGATAAATTGTGCTCCCATCCGGACTGGCTATTGCATCCTGAATAGCGTGTCCAGGGAAATTCAGGGTGGTAATTAAAGCATTCCTCACTGCATCAATCACATATACAGCCGGCTCCTGGTAGTCGACCGCATAAGCTTTAGCTCCACTGGGAGTAAAGGTGATGCTGCTGGGATTGCCCCCCACATGGATGGAAGATATCAATTCCATCTCCTGTGGATGAAAAATGCCTACCTCTCCGGTCTCAGAAAAGGTCACATAGACTCGGCTGTCATAAGGGGAAACGGCTATTCCTGTGGGTTGTTTACCTTCGATCTCGATGTTGTCAATCAATTCCATCGTCGAGGGATTTATCACCGCTATATGATCTGAATCCGGACAGGTGACCCACAACCTGTTGGGGCTTTGAACCATGGCAATGGAATGAGCATTATCCCCGACCTCAACCGTCTCGATAAGAGAGAGATCCTCACCATCGATTTTAGCCACGGTGGACCAGTCAGGATTAGATCCATGGACGTAGGAGTTCACAACATAAACGTACGAATAGGCAGTGGCATTCTGGATAAGAGACAGTGCCAAAATCCCCGATAGGAGTAAAACCCATAGACTCCAATGCGATCTGATTTTCATTTCACGATCACCTCAAAACTTCAGCGCTTTGTTACTCCAAAATTTTTGAAATAATTTGTTTTATACACTTATATCCATATCTAATTCATTTTTTTAGACTGTTCAATGCGGTGTGCTGCTGGATGAGGATTATTGCATATCCTGATAGTCTCGCATAATCTGAATCCGGGCTCAGCTAAAAAGGAATAGCCAGAGCATAAAAAGCCCATTACCATTTGATCTATCAGTAATAAGGGGCCGGGACCGGGATTCGAACCCAGCTCGAGGGATCCACAGTCCCTCAGGATAGCCACTACCCTATCCCGGCATGCCAGAATCCCAGTCTATTAGGAGAAGATAAAACTTTCCCCGCCGTAGGCTCTCTCCGAAACCTCCACTACTAAGGATATGAGATCATCAAGCTGCCGGATGTAGTAGATCTGGCCAAGACTGGAGAGGGACTCCTCCACATGCCGATCCCTATAGTCCGGGTCTATCGAGAAGAGGACGAACCTTCCCACCTCCGAGGCCCTCTTGATGTCCTCCCACTCCTGGTAGAGATTTTGAATATGGGTGTCTGTGATGCATAGGATAAGACAGCCCGGCCGGCCTTGGGCCAGCTCCAGTATCCTCTTTCCAGGTATATGGGTGCGGGTGGCTAAGAACTCGACCAAGACATCCTCAACAGCGTTAAGGTCCCGCGTCCAGCTGGCGAGCCGATAATTCTCGCTGAAGTTTATCGCCGCCAGCTCCGCTCCCATGGAATGGGCGAACTGGCAGGCCTTGAAGGCGGCCAGGGTCGCCTTATGGGTCTTGGTGCCCTTACGCGGCCCCTCCATGGAGCGGCTGCTGTCCAGGACTACGAGCAGATCGGGTACCCCCGCTCTTTCCGGCATCATGGGGCTCGCCTCATGATCCCTCTTGTAGGTCGAGACCCCAGGAATGAGATATGGGCTCAGGCTCAGGGAGTAGGATACATCCAGATCATAGCAGGGATCGGTTAACCTCCATTTGGCAAAGCCCGAGGGAGTGACCTCTGAGCGGGCCCTGGGAACCTCTCTGATCTCAATGAAGTAGCTCTGGTCTCGATACCAGCGTTTTAGATCTCCTTTCTGCCCCAGCACCGCCAGAGCCTCTTCATACTCACCGGCATCCAGGTTCGCGGCACAGAACAGGGGCACGGCGTCTGCACTGCCGTTCAATATCTCCTGCGCCCGGACCGGTCCCTGACCCAGGATGCCTGGCTCCAGTGCCCCCAGGATACGGGTCATCTCCTGGCACTGCCTGGGCCAGAGGCTCTTGTCCCTGATACCAGCTGAGAAGATCCGCAGGAGATGTTCGACCTCCGGACGGGGACAGGAGGGAAGAGAAGCTCCCCAAAACTCCCTTAAGAAGCCCAGAACCACTCGGTCTAAAGGATTAAGGGGCCGGCCATCCAGTTCCCCCAGCCTCCTCCAGCCCATCAGCACCAACTCTTCATCTCGCTCGGTCCTCTCCAGGCGAAAGGAGTCCGATACAATATCTGAGAATATATTCACCATCCTGCGGGCAGACTCGATATGCGATGCCATACCTGGTGTCAAGCCATATGCCGAAACGTATGTTGAATTGGATCCTGAAAGATGACCCAACCCCTTGAGCGCGGCCAGAGCGAGGATACCCGCGTTCTCCAGTGATCGGGGGCAGAAGATGTATTGAACGATGAGATGATGGAAGAGGTTCTCCAGATACAGCGGCCCAAGCTGCAGAGCCTTTTGATCCAAGGTGATCTGATAGTTCGAGAAGGCAAAACTGCCCGACCTGCCTTTTTCGCCCAGAACGGGAGGGGGAAGAAGAGGCCAGTGCCAGCTTTCCCGAGACCTCCGCCAGACCTCAATCCAGCCCAAAGACTCCATCCGCCGCCTCGGGGCCAAAAGCCTTTCCTCTGATCGTGCCGCCCTTCATCCGCCAGCCCGCTCTCCTTCCTACCCGGCCAAAAACGGTGATCCGACCTCCTTTCATCAAGAGCCCCAGATAGTCGCCCGCATCACCGTGAATGCGCAGGCTTCCCGAGCTCATCAGCCAGCCAGCCCTCTCACCACAGCTGCCCTGGCAGACCACCTTTCCCCCGGAGCAGCCCAGTCCCAGGAAGTTGCCGCAGTCACCTTTGATCACTCCCAAACCACCGCTCATCCTGCGGAAGGCATAGTTCCCAGCACCTCTAGATACTATCCCCCCGCCGGTCATCTCCTGGCCCAGATAGTCGCCTGCCGCTTGGCGAAGATAGATCCTCCCCCCTTTCATCCTCTCGCCCACATGATCACCTCCCATCTCCAGGATGATGGTGCCCCGGGATAGCTCCAGACCGGCATAGTTCCCAGCCGAAAGGTGCAGGGGCTGCTGACTCCTCTCTGCGGCAATGCTGGAGAGATGCCCCCAGATGACCTGATATCTATTGCCCGGGTCGGATTCAACCAGCCTTTTCAGGGTCCCAGGATCCTGGGGCAGAAGCTCTTCCACCTCCATCCGGCTGGGCCTGGTCCCTAACCTCTCTCCCAGGTCATCCAGGCTGAAGATGGGGTCCCCTTTCTCGCTCCTTAGACTGCGTCCCTTGTTCAGGCCGCGGTAGGCATCATCCATGAATCTGCCCAGCTTCATCTCATCTGCTCCAGGGAGGGTATGAAGTCCAGCCGGGCGATGGGATCGTCAAAGATCGACAGCTCTTCCATCGCCCTCCAGACGGATGTCTCCCCATCCACCGCTCGGGAGAAGATGATGTTCATATCCGCCCGCTCGTTCATGGTGCGGTTGATGCTTTTTTCTACCAGCTCTGCCACAAAAGCCAGCTTTCTCGCTCCATAATAGGGAGGCCGATCGATAATGGAACGGATGGGATTTATCCGGTGCCAGATAACATAGGGAGCCACCGCCTTTAAGACCTCCAGGTCGGCCTCACGATCCAAGAGATAGGCAAGAGCCCGGGAAAAGGATCTCAGATCCTGGCGCACCCGATCTGACAGCCCCTCGTCCGCCTGCCAGCAGATGGCCTCTGGATTGCCGCTGTAATGGCAGCCTGCACACAGGCCTCGCGATGGACGGGCAGAGGATAGCTGGGTCTTGTCATATGACGGCGCCCTCTCGCAGAGGGTGAAGTCCCTCACCAGGCAGAGCACTGCCAGCTCCACCTGAGGCTCGAGCTCCTTTTGAGCCACCAGACCAGGCAGGGAATCGAACTCCTGGAGAGTGAAGCGGGGCAGCTCCTCTGCCAGCTCCCCGACATCCCTCTCCCTTTCAGAGAGGGCCAGCCCTGCCAGGAAGTTGGGCTGAAAAGCGGGCACACAAACGGATATGCGGTCCAGCAGGGCCTCGTCCAGGGGATAGGTGGCGGAGAACTCCGGGTTCATGGTCAGATAGTAACAGGTATCTCCTGGCTCGTACACCTGCCCAGCATAGCTGATCTTCCTCTTCTGCAGTATCTCCAAGAACAGGTTCTGCTTGCCACCAGGAAAGCGGTTGACCTCATTGATCAGCTTCCAGCGGGACCTGGACCAAGGGGTCCAGAGCACTGTGCAGGGCTCTTCTGCCTCTCTCATCCACTGTCTGGGATCCAGAAAGCCCACCATCTTCTCCTCCGTCTGCTCCGGATAGCCGGTCACCATCTGGTCTTCCACCTCGCCGAAGGAGAGGGATAAGAATGAGGACCCGAGCAGATTGACCAGTGTGGTCTTGTTCGCACCCATTCCACCGTAGAGGAGAAGGGCATGGTTTCTCAGGCAGGCGTTGGCAATAGAGAAGTAGAGCTGAGAGTTGATCCGCTGATTGCCGACGGCAAGATCCTTCCTGGCCACATGCAGCCTCAGCTCCTCCAAAGCTCTGATCAGATCTTCGATCTTCTCCTTTGGATCTGGCATAAAAAGAGGGCTATAGTGCATACGATATTTAAATTAGGCGAGAGGATGGCGGCAATTGGCCAGACGAAGAGGGAAAACGGCCCTCCTTAGAGGGAAGAAGAGGGACAGCAAAAGTCAGTGTAGGAGGGATTGGTGATTGACTTTTGCCATCCTTGGGGTTCGACGTAAGACGATATAAACCTTTTGGGTGTAGACGATCAACGTGAGCTTCCGATTCTGTGAAAAGGAGGGAGGGGCAAAAGTCACCGTACGGGAGGGATTGATGGCCGTCGACTTTTGCCTGCATACTAATACGGCATTCGACGACTTAAGCCTTTCGGCTGCACGTCGAGATGCTCATCGAACCTCAATTGGAGAGATAATTAGGAGGGGGGCAAAAGTCATTCAAATAGGAGGGATAGGAAATATGACCTTTGCACAGATAATAGTACGATCATCAACGTATATATTTGTTTCCGTCTGAAGCAATCGCCGATGAGGAAACATGCCAAGATAAAATGAAATAACGAACTGGGAAACCAAACTCTAATCCTCCATCATAGAGCCATCATATATGCTCAACCTCGGATCAATCCTGCCCTTGAATTTCTCTAAATAAAAGTCCATTTACTCTTTCATCCTCTCCCTAAGCCCCGCCTCAAACACACCCTCTATAAATCTCTGTTCCGGGAATGGGAGTGGAATAAGCGATATTCACCCATTTCGGGCTTGGACTCTGCAATCAATCTCTTGGTCATATCTATATCCTCCTGGTTCTCTCCAGGAATTCCCACAATCAGAAGCATACCTGAGACTAACCCAATTTCATTCGCCTGTTTAAAAGTCCTGATTATCTGCTCCGGAGTAATTCCATTCCTCAATAGGTCTAAGATGGCCTGGCTTCCACTCTCCACGCCAAAGGCAAGCTCGACACAACCTGCTCGCTTCATTCGGAATATCGTCTCAAAATCAACTGTATCCACCCTGGACATGGAAGATCATCGAAAAATAGTATGCAAGATCTGCACCATCACCCACAACCCGGCACTTGACCGCACCTAGAGGGTATAAGAGATGCGCGACGAAGAAGTCTCCCATTCCGAGACTTGCCGTGAGATCATAATCGATGGAAGAAGTGCCCGGTGTGAAAGAATAGTATCCAGGTGTGAGGATCGGCCTTCGAAGGCAATCTTTATAAGGGGAGAGGTTGCAGCAGGATCTCTGCTCAGAGTGAGCCCACATCGATAAAGGTGGTGGTATCAGCAGCACTCTTGAGAGAGACCTTCCTAATGCCAAGGTGGCGGAGCGGCTACGCAAATGCCTGCAGAGCATTACCACTCCGGTTCGAATCCGGACCTTGGCTTCTCATTTTCAAGTTTTTTACGATCAGCTCATTCTTTCGTATGCGCTTGTCAAATAGCTCCTTCTCAGTTCTGAGATGAGATGAGACTCCCCCTGCGAAGGCATCATTTTGTATCAATGTATTTTCCCAATTTGCGAATTTTTTCAGGGAAAAGCTTATATCTGCTCAAATGAGTGTGATACAGTCCTAATTATTAAGGAGGCTTAGTTGATTTTGAGCGAAGCTACAGGCTATGATGCAAGCCATATCCAGGTTCTCGAGGGCCTTGAGGCGGTCAGGCGCCGGCCCTCGATGTACATAGGCAGCACAGACTCCCTGGGGCTACACCATCTGGTCTACGAGGTAGTGGACAACAGCGTGGACGAGGCCCTGGGAGGATTCTGCAGCGAGATCGATGTGACAATCAATCCCGGAGGGAGCGTCTCCATTCGTGATGACGGCCGGGGCATCCCGGTTGATAACCATCCCCAGTTTAACCGGCCGGCTCTGGAGATCGTCTTAACGGTGTTGCATGCCGGCGGCAAGTTCGACCACGAGTCTTATGGCGTCTCCGGCGGACTGCATGGGGTGGGCGTCTCCGTGGTTAATGCCCTCTCCGAGTGGATGGAGGTGCAGGTCCGCAGGAACGGAAGGATCTACTGGCAGCGCTTCGAAAAGGGCAAGGTGGTCTCGGATCTGGAGGAACGGGGCAGCTCGGATCATACCGGAACCACCATCACCTTCAAGCCTGATACCAGCATATTCGAGGAGACCGAGTTTTCCTTCGACACCCTCTCCTCCCGTTTGAGGGAGCTGGCCTTTCTGAATCGCGGCCTTAAGATAACCATAAAAGACGATAGATCTGATAAAGAGAACATCTTCCAGTACGCGGGAGGCATCATCTCCTTCGTGGAGTACCTCAATAAGAATAAGGAGGTGTTGCACGAGCAGCCGGTCTACTTCTCGCGCAGCAAGAATGGGACCCAGGTGGAGGTGGCCCTGCAGTACAACAACTCCTATGCAGAGAACATATTCTCCTATGCCAATAACATCAACACCCGCGAGGGAGGAACTCACCTCATGGGCTTCCGCGCCGCCTTAACCCGCACAGTCAATGATTATGCCCGGAATAACAAGCTATTCAAGAACGAGATGAAGCTGGGGGGCGAGGACCTGAGAGAGGGGCTGGTGGCAGTCATAAGCGTAAAGCTGCCTGACCCCCAGTTCGAGGGCCAGACCAAGACCCGATTGGGAAACAGCTCCATCCGGGGAATTGTGGAGTCGATGGTAGCAGAGGGCCTGGGGGAGTACTTCGAGGAGAACCCTCTTGTTGCGACGACCATTGTGGAGAAGGCTGCAGAAGCCATGCGCGCCCGGGAAGCGGCCCGGAAGGCCAAGGAGCTGACCCGGCGCAAGAACGCCCTTAGCTCCGGCGGACTGCCCGGAAAGCTGGCCGACTGCTCTGACAATGATCCTGCGAAATGCGAGATCTATATCGTCGAGGGCGAGAGTGCTGGGGGGAGTGCGAAACAGGGAAGGAACAGGCATTTTCAGGCCATACTGCCCCTGCGGGGCAAGATCCTCAATGTGGAGAGAGCGAGGCTGGACAAGATCCTGAAGAACGCCGAGATTCGCAATATGATCGTGGCCTTCGGCACGGGCGTGGGAGATGACTTCGATATCAGTAAAGCGAGGTATCATAAGGTGGTGATAATGACCGATGCAGATGTGGATGGCTCGCACATCCGCACCCTTCTGCTCACCTTCTTCTACCGCTATATGAGGCCCCTGATCGATGCCGGCTATGTGTTCATCGCCCAGCCCCCCCTCTATCAGGTCAAGAAGGGAAAGCAGGCCAATTACGCCTATAGCGATGAGCAGCTTAACGAGCTGGTAGCAGGCATGAACAAACCGGTCATTCAGAGGTACAAGGGCCTGGGTGAGATGAACCCCGAGCAGCTCTGGGAGACTACCATGGATCCGGAGGGGAGGATCATGCTTCGGGTCACCCTGGAGGATGCAGTGGAGGCGGACAGGATCTTCACTATCCTCATGGGCGACCAGGTGGAGCCGCGCCGGGAGTTCATAGAGAAGCATGCCAAGTATGTGAAGAATCTTGATATCTGAGGTGGATCGTGACAGAAGTACAGGTTAACATCACCGAGGAGATGAAGTCCTCTTACATCGATTATGCCATGAGCGTGATCGTAGGGAGGGCTCTGCCCGATGTCCGAGACGGATTGAAGCCCGTTCACCGCCGCATTCTCTATGCCATGTATGAGCAGGGCATGACCCACGATCAGCCCTACAAGAAGTCCGCCCGCGTGGTGGGCGATGTGATGGGCAAGTACCATCCTCACGGTGATGCGGCCATATATGAGACCATGGTCAGAATGGCCCAGACCTTCTCCATGCGTTATCCTCTGATCGATGGCCAGGGCAACTTCGGCTCCATCGACGGAGATCCGGCTGCCGCCATGCGTTACACCGAGGTCCGGCTCTCTAAAATCGCCGAGGAGATGCTGGCAGACATCGAGAAGAACACCGTGGACTTTGTGCCCAACTATGACGGCTCGCTCAAGGAGCCAACAGTCCTTCCGGGAAAGCTTCCCAACCTGCTCTTAAACGGCTCGACTGGAATCGCCGTGGGCATGGCGACCAACATCCCACCCCATAATCTGAATGAGCTGGCAGGGGCGATCATCCATCTGATAGACAATCCCCAGGCAACAGTAGGCGAGCTGATGCATTATTTGCCGGGCCCGGATTTTCCCACTGGTGGATATATCGTGGGCCGGGCGGGAATCGAGTCCGCTTATCTGACCGGCAAGGGAAGCATAATCATGCAGGCCAAGTCGGAGATCGAGGAGGGAGCAAAGAGCACCAGGATCATCTTTTCCGAGCTTCCCTACCAGGTGAACAAGGCCAAGCTGATCGAGGATATGGCGGAGATGGTCAAAGGGGGACGCCTGGAGGGCATATCCGATCTGCGGGATGAGTCAGACAAAGAAGGCATCCGCATGGTAGTGGATATCAAGACCGGATTCAACGCCAATGTGGTCTTAAACCAGCTGCATAAACACACCGCTTTGCAGACCAGCTACGGGATCAACAACATGGTCCTGGTGGACGGGATGCCCAGGATCCTCTCTTTAAAGGAGACCCTGGAGCAGTACATCTACTACCGCTCCATAGTGGTTGAGAGGCGCACCCGCTTCGAGCTGGATGCAGCGGAGAAGAGGGCCCATATCCTGGCGGGCCTGCTCATCGCCCTGAAGAACATCGATGAGGTGATAAGGATCATCAAGGCCGCCCCCACACCAGCGGAGGCCAGGGATGGTCTGATAGAGGCATTTCTCCTCTCCGAGGAGCAGGCGAAGGCCATTTTAGACATGAGGCTGCAGAGGCTTACGGGCCTGGAGCAGGAGAAGATAGTCTCCGAGGCGGCAGAGCTGGAGAAGCTCATCGCCCACCTGAGACAGATCCTCTCCAGCAATCTGGAGATCCTGAGCATCATCAAGGACGAACTGACGGAGCTGATCAGCAAGTACGGCGACGAGCGGCGGACCCAGATCATCGAGGCCGATGGTGAGGTCACTAATGAGGACCTCATTCAGGAGGAGGAGGTGGCGGTGACCATCACCAGCTCCGGGTACATCAAGCGCCAGCCCGTCAATACGTACCGCATGCAAAGAAGGGGCGGGCGGGGGGTTATAGGAGCCGAGACCAAGACAGAGGAGTTTGTGACCGATGTCTCCACCGCCTCCACCAAGGACTATCTGCTCTTCTTCACCGACAAGGGCAAAGCCCACTGGCTAAAGGTTTATGAGGTTCCCGCTTTGGGAAGGGCAGCCCGGGGCAAGTCCATAGTGAACCTGCTCCAGCTGGAGCCGGATGAGAGGATCGCCGGAGCCATCCCGGTGAAAAGCTTCCAGGCGGGATACATCGTGCTGGTAACCAGGAGCGGCAATATTGTGAAGATGCCTCTGCAGGCCTTCTCCAATCCCCGCAAGGGAGGGATAAAGGCGGTGAACCTGAAGGGGGATAGCCTGGTCTCGGCCAAGCTCACCAATGGAGAAAAGGAGCTCTTGGTGGCCACCAAATTCGGAAAGGCCATCCGCTTCAAAGAGGGGGATGTGCGTGCCTCCAACCGGGGGACCATGGGGGTCAAAGCGATCAGCCTGAACATGGGCGACGAGCTGATCAGCATGGATGTGATTGAGCCCGGCTCAGGCTCAACGCTGCTCACCGTCACCAATCAGGGCTATGGCAAGAGGACTGAGCTCGAGGAGTATCCCCAGCAGAGGCGGGGGGGCAAGGGAGTCAAGAACATCGATGCCCGCAAGGGGTATGTCTGCTGCACCACCACTGTCTCCGAGGA
>NZ_DAIK01000043.1:20271-35862 GCF_002496085.1 Methanosaeta sp. UBA458
AGCGACATCCGGGTGCAGGGCCGGTCGACCCAAGGTGTTCGGATCATGAATGTCAAGCCGGGAGACGAGGTGGCGGCAATAGCGAGGATAAACTGAGGGGAAGTCCGGCGGAGAGAGGCTGCGCGGAGCATGGTGCTTCTGCGCTGCTGCCCGCAGATGGAGCGGCAGCGCTATCGGGCCTGCGTGGCCCTGAGGATCGCTGCTAGAAGAAGGGCGACCTCCATGCGGGCCACGAGGACTCTACATAAGCCCTAGACCGTTCGACCCCGGAAACACGTTGGCACTCAAGAACCTGGGCGTCATATTCAGCCAGGAAGGCGATAACCTACTGGCTCTTCACTATCTGCGCTGCTTCTACAAGACCGATGCAATGGATCTGCAGATTTGTGCGATTCGCCTTCGCCTGGGGCAGCGAGCAGGCCCAGAAGCACTTTCATATGTTGCTAGAGATGCCGGCATCCTAGGATCTGCATTGCACGCTCTGGCCAGGCATGACCATCTGCCTGATAATGTTGGATTATATCATCTTTACGACGGGCCAAAATACTCAACGACGACTGTATTCGGGCAGTCCGCTACCCATGCATTAACGATATCATGGCTTTGTATACTAAGCTCAGTGATAAGAACACCAAGTCTTACATAGTCTGTTGTTAGAACGAGCCTGGCGTCTGGCTCAACGATGACATGCGTGTTGATTGGTGGTGCGTCGATAAACCACTCTACCTGCACGACTTGAGTTTGGCATGTCAACTTAAGACGGTTTCCTTTCTTGGTGCTGAAGAACTGTAGCCATGCAGGACGGCTCTGTTTTGTCGGCCAGTTCTCCATTTTGGACATCGACTCTACCTGATCCGATCTCAACCATTCGAGCATTTCTCTGTAGTCAATAAAAGCCGCTTCTGTTTTGGTAACAGCCGTGATTGCAGCTTCGCGTGAATTCAGTCCAGCACGCAGTAATTTTATGACAGAGAGATTGGCGTTTCCTACCTCTGCTGCCATAGCTGCATGGCCTTTGATCTGCTCTGCACCGTCTTGTCTGACAGCTATTGCGTGCACTCTAACAGCCTCCATCGCCCAAGGGAGTCGGTAAGATATGGCCTCCTGCAATAGGTCAACACCTTTACTAGAATCAAGGCCAACAATTTTTGATGCTGATTTGCCTTCAATCCATTCTCGTAGTGCATTCTCCCAATAGTCGGGCATAGTCCCAGAGGGGCGAAAAGGCTCAGTCTGAAACACAAGTCTGGCAAATTCAACAATGGAGTCGGTGGCACCAGCCGAATCTCCCGCTACCACTGCTGCCTCTGCTCGAAGAAGGAGATCGACTAGGTTTGCAATGTTAGCATCCAAGAACCGACCGGCTCGTAGCCCGACGCCAGCCACATGATATCCCCTTCGTTGAGATGTACTTGTTTGCCTCCAGATACAATGGGCTCGCGCTTTAACGAACCGTCGCACTAGCATTTGCATGTTATGTTCATAGTATGCCAGCTTTCTAGAGAAGAGCGACCCTTCTAACACATTATCAAGTTCGTTGTCAAGACATTCTTCTTCAATCCCTGTGTCCAATAGCGCCAAAATAGCCGCATCAAGGGAAGCTATATCATGTTCCCAATCTTCAAGCTTCATTTCTACTTGCTCTAATTGAGAATCAGTAAAATCCCAAACATCTCCATGCCCAGTGAGATATTCAATGACTTCCTCCAATGGCGCCCCGACAATATCTGAGATTTTCTGGAAAATCTTGTTAGCTAGCAGCAAAAGGCCGCTCGAAATTTCTGGCGCTTTTGCTTTGGAGACGAGATCATGCCAATGATATAGTCTTCTGGCTTCGCTTTTTCCATCGTCCTCCCATATAACATGCAATACAATACCATCAACATCGACAAAAGCGCGGCCAGCACGACCGATAACATTTGCAAATTCTGTAGCAGGAATAATATCCCTGTTTCGCCATATTGAAGGGACCAGAAGCACGCTGGCCGAGAGATTAAGACCTTGTGCAAGCGTCGGAGAAGCAATCGTAAGACGAATATCGCCCTTGCGTAGAAGCTTTTCTAGTTCATTCAAGAATTGACGAGGTAAATGGCCATGGTGCAGGGCTATGCCGTATTTTAGGCACTGGACCGCTGGATGATCGGGGCCCAACCATTCAGCTCCTGCAGCCATCACGTCCTGAATATCCTGGTTCATCAGGCGAAGCGGCTTTAACATTCCCTGCCTGATACACTTAAGGATAACCCTTCCTAGTTTTTCTACAGACCTCCTCATTGTGCAATAGATGAGGACGTCCTTTCCTTGGTCAACGAATTGCCATGCTGCTGCCAGAGTCAATTCGTCCTTATCATGTGGAAAGCTATTAAAACGCCGAGATCCCGCGGGTGGCACCTTAGTTTCCACAAATCGCTTCACAAAGGGGCCCTCTGTCTCAACCTTAATGTCAAGGCGCGCTGCATCCCTTACCCATCTTATGACACCAAATCTTTGACGAGTAGGACGCCAAGTGGAATACACTGCAGTTCCAGGCTCATCTCGTCGAAGCCACGAGACCAAATCGCTCATTTCTTCGGGTGGCGGAAATAATGCGGATAGGCAGACAATACGTCGAGAACCAGCATCGGATCGACGAAGCAACCGTTGCACGAGTGCTTCGTATCTAACTTCTCTCTCGCTTGGTCCGAGCATATGACCTTCATCTAGTACAATGAGGCCAACATTATCAATAATTGTTGGATCAACGCGGAGGGCAAAGTCCAACTTCTCCGGAGTGGAAACAACAATCTTAACTTCCCTAAGTGTATCAGCGTCAGAACTCTCGATCCCAGCAGATCCATATAAAGAGGATACGGATATCCCAAGAGGAAGAAATGTATCAGCAAGATCCTGTTCAACTTGTGCTGACAAGGCTCTAAGCGGAGTGACGTAGATGATACGGAGATCTGATGCTAATGTTCGAAGGATGCAAAGCTCTGCAATTCGGGTTTTTCCAGCACTTGTAGGTAGCGCTACTACGAGATCATCAGATTGATCTATGGCGCGCTGAGCTGCCTCGATCTGTGATGGCCAAAGTTCGATTGCGGATTTCTTTGCTGCTCGCAGTCGCTGAATATAGGCCTGACGCAAGGTAGTCCACTTTTCAATGTCATCATCGTCTGAGAGTATCTTTGGAATTTGGCGGTGGAGGCTCATTTGCCAGAGATCGTCTATTAGGTGGAATGCCATCGTAGAAGTCCACCAATGGCTCACAGCATGCATATCTTTAGCGGCCTCGGCCGTAAAAAGTAGCAGACGCTTTGCTTCCATAGCAGAGACCTCCTCACCGGTTGTTATAGCATGGTCAAATAGTGCGAGTCCGCGCATGAAAGATCTGGTAATAACCGCGCTTATCGCGTCAGTCTCATCGAAATCTGCATCATTAAGAAGGCGCTCTGCAATTCTCTCATCCCATTGCTCTTTATCAAGCAGCCAAGCCGCAACAAATTCATGCATTTCATCAAGAGATTTCCTCAGAAGCTGGACAAGGGCTTTCTCAGTTGGTGCTAGGTTCCCGTCGTTAGCACCAATAGGCAACATGGAATAAGCACGTGCTGCATATCTCGCAAGGTGAAAGGAGATGGCTGAACTCACCAGATTAAATCCGCGGTCTATGCGAAACGGATCTCCATTGCGCACGGCTGCTTCGATTGCCTCGCCAGCAACGAGGAAAGCCCGCTGCAATAAAATCTCATCCCCGTTGACCGAGCGCAGACGCAGTGCCATTGCAAGCACCGTGTAGGCATAATCGAGAAGATCATCAGTAAGACTGTCTCCAAATGATGGTGCTCCGGTAGGGAGTTCCCCATTGCGCCAGATTAGACCACGAGCTAATCCCTTATCCAGCAAACGATCCCGAAATCCAGGGGATATAGCCTTTTCGAGGATATTCTGAAGTTCTATCGCAGATTCGGTCATTTACTGCTCCGAAAACAAGCGCTCAATAACATCGCCATGGTTAACGATATAAATTCCGACTGCATACCTGCGAGTGCGATTCCTGCATTCCCTAAGATGATTGGATAGATGGGTATTAGGATCGGTGCCAGACACTGTAAAGAGCAAATGCTCGAAAGGACAACCACGGAAGCTCTGCAGCACAGCATAATCCAAATCCTTGGCAAGGTCATGATCTCCCTTGTCTCGCAAACGTTCTGCCACAAAGAGCACCGAATGTCTGTTTGGACGACCACGATATCGGTCAAGTGCATCTGCGGCTTCTTTGATTACAGTTGGAGTCAGTCTTGCGTAACTCTTTGATTCGCCCTTAAGGAACTTTAAGCTACCTTTAAGATCTCGATCGATGGCAATAAGATCATCGCCTCGAAGAGCCATATTGCGTCCATCCTTAAAGCGAAGCCTTCGAATTGGGACGCTAAATCCAAGCCTACGCTCAGTAAACTCTATGGCAAGGATTTCCCCAAGGTCACCGGAACGAGCCGTCTTTGTTGTTGGCAAATGCTCCCTCAACAATTCTGCAGTTCTTGGAGCGCCTAATTCTGCAAGTCTCTTTGCGGTAATTTCTGGTGCTACATAGTGACTGAGTAAAACGTTCTGGAGCTCATCGAAAATATTATCGCACGAGCAGTTATTCTCTTTACAGATAATAAGCACATGCTTGCCCAAATTTGCCTTTTTAATAGATAACCAGCGGTCGAAAAGGTCGACCCTATCGTCGGCAGGCGGATGTGTTCGAGCCTTATCCTCAATACTGCAATTGGAGCCCAATTACTTCCACCTGCCTAATTCAGGCCATCTAATTATGCACATTTCCATGTATCTATAGCTCCCACATCCACAAATCACATGACCGATTATTGTTGCTTTCTGCAGACGATTTATCAGTTTGCCATGAACGGTATACGTGCGATTTAATAAGTCTTTTTATTTAAGAGAGATCGTGAGCAGAAAATGGACAAGTTGGCCATTTTAGCACATTCATCGCTCCAACGAGTGGATACATGCGCATTAAGCTCCAGCAGCGTGGATGGAAAGAATTGGATGAAGGACGGATGGGGTTTCGCCTAGAGTTCCACTACTTCCAAAAAGTCAACTCTTCGAAAATCCCGGTCAAAGCTTGCGATCTTTTTGATTCCGTTGCGATAGCAGGTCGAAGCTATTAGTGCGTCATATGGCAGAAGCCTGTATTGTATCATGGTCTCCCGCCAGTGGTTCATATCATCATTGATTGGCACCAAGGAAATGCATCTTGCATCGATGAAGCGGAATATAGCTTCTATCTCTTTCTCAAATGGCGCGTAGCCGTTATCAATGAGGAACCTCTTGAATGAGGCATGATTTTTCGTTCCGTAACGCTCTTCGCACAGATTTCTAACCGATACAAAAATCAGCTCATGTATGACCGTGGATGATGTGACGAGTTTATGATTTTGATCTATAAATCTCCTGGCGGAGTTCGAAAATTTTGTATCAAAGAAAGCATTATAAAATATATTGGTATCGATGAATATCACAGATAGACCTCGCCCTCAAGCTCTTCGAGCCTCTCTGCAGAAGCCTTGCCAAACATGCCGTAGTATTTCGAGAGATCTACCTTTTCAATTTTGATCTTTAGTTTTGTGCCTTCCTCTAGCTTTACATCTTCCATCGGCTTGAAGACACCGCCTTCGTATACACATTCTATGGTTTCGCTGGCACTCATGCTATTGTCTCCATCCTTGTGTAGAATCTATATATTTCAACTTCCTGCTATTCAATCTTCTGGTAGCGCACATACTGCTGTAGATTCACAGTGGCTCCGTATCCTGAATTCTATTCATTTTGTCTCCGGGATAGAGGGGGTTAGACGTTGTGACTTCCAAACCCGCAAACCACAAGAATTATATCCCCTCATCCATAGGGACAGATCATACTCTGATGTATAAGAATGTGCATAAAAGATCAATATAAACCAGCGAAAAATCCCATAACGAGTAATTTCAGGCGAAGGTGAAAAGGATTTGAGAAGATTGCTCTCCGGCAATGAGGCCATAGCCCGTGGGGCCTACGAGGCCGGTGTAACCATCGGCACGGGCTACCCCGGGACTCCCTCCACCGAGATCCTGGAGAACCTGGCCCGGTACAGTCCGGAGGTTTACTGCGAGTGGTCGCCCAATGAGAAGGTGGCCTTTGAGGTCGCAGCCGGAGCATCCCTGGCCGGGGCGCGCTCCATTGTGACCATGAAGCATGTGGGACTGAATGTGGCTGCTGACCCCCTCATGACATTGAGCTACATCAGCGTGGAGGGCGGGTTTGTGGCCTGCGTGGCAGACGACCCGGGGATGCACTCCTCCCAAAATGAGCAGGACACCAGAAACTATGCCCGCTTTGCCCGGGTCCCCCTTTTTGAGCCGGCGGACAGCCAGGAGGCCAAGGATCTGCTCATGCTCGCCCTCTCCGTCTCGGAGGAGTTCAAGACCCCGGCCATCCTGCGCACCACCACCAGGGTCAGCCACTCTCGCAGCCTGGTCGAGCTGGGAGAACGGGAGCAGGCGAAGAAGGAGATCGGCTTTGTCAAGAACCCGCCCCGGTTCGTTCCCATACCGGTCTGGGGCCGGCCCATGCGCCAGAGAGTGGAAGAGAGGCTGAAAGGGCTGCAGGCGCTCTCTGAAAAGTCGCCAGCAAACCGCATTGAGTGGCGGTCAAAAGGCCTGGGAATCATCACCTCCTCCATCGCCTACCAGTATGCCCGCGAGGTCTGGCCGGAGGCCTCGGTTCTGAAGCTGGGATTCTCTTATCCCTTCCCAGACGCATTGATCCGGGAGTTTGCCCAAGGTGTGGACCGGCTGCTGGTGGTTGAGGAATTGGATCCATTCATAGAAGAGCACGTAAAAGCCCTGGGGATATCCTGCCAGGGGAGAGATTTCGTGCCGGGGATCATGGAGCTGTCCGTGGACCGACTGCTCCAGTCCAGAAGGCTGATGGATGGAGGAGAGGCCACCCGAAAGGAAGAAGATCCTTTCCGAGAGCTTCTTCCTCCCCGCCCGCCGGTGCTCTGCCCCGGTTGCCCTCACCGAGGGGTCTTTTATGCCCTCTCCAGGGAGGATGTGGTGGTCACCGGGGACATCGGATGCTACAGCCTGGGCGCTTTTCCGCCCCTGGACCGGATGGACAGCATCCTCTGCATGGGAGCGGGAGTCTCCATGGCTCACGGCATGGAGAAAGCAGGGGAGAAGAGAAAGGTGGTGGGCGTGGTTGGAGACTCCACCTTCTTTCATTCCGGGATCACGGGGCTCTTGGATATTGTCTACAATAAGGGCCACTCCACAATAATTGTGCTGGACAACCGCACCACTGCCATGACCGGCCACCAGGACCATCCGGGCACCGGCAGGACCATTGGCGGCGAGCCCACAGTCGCCGTCTCCATCGAGGATATCGGCCGGGCCTGCGGGATCAATCGGGTCAGGTCGATAGATCCCTACCAGCTGGATAACGCCAGAGAGGCGATCAAAGAGGAGCTGGCGGCTCTTGAGCCCTCTCTTATTGTATCCCGCGCTCCCTGCCCCCTGCGGGAGAGGAGACGGGTGGGGGCGATGAGAACCATCCTGGCGGAGGAGTGCCGGGCTTGCGAGCTGTGCCTCTCTTTGGGCTGCCCGGCGATAGAGGGAGTGGATGGGGTGATGAAGATCAATCAGACCCTCTGTGCGGGCTGTGGCCTGTGCGAACAGATCTGCCCTGCCGGGGCGATTGTCAGCCGGGAGGGAGTATGATCGAGAGGGTGGCGGAGAGGACAGAGGGAATGATGAACAAAGAAAGCAGGGAGAGAACGGAGAGCGCAGACAACCCGGACTCGAACGGCACAAAGAGCATCGTCCTCGTCGGCGTGGGCGGTCAAGGGATACTGCTGGCCAGCGAGATATTAGCCCAGGCAGCGATGATTCAGGGCTACCAGGTCAAGACCAATGAGGTGCACGGCATGGCCCAGCGAGGAGGCTCGGTGATGGCCCAGATTCGTTATGGAGAAGAGGTCAAGAGCCCCCTGGTCTCCAAAAAGGGCGCTCATATCCTGGGGGCGCTGGAGAAGGTGGAAGCCCTGCGGTACTGGGAATTTCTCCGGCCGGACGGCCTGGCCGCAGTCAGCAGCCAGGCCATTGTGCCGGTGACAGTCTCCTCCGGTCTTGCCCGCTACCCAGAGAATGCGGAGGAACTGCTGGCCAGGGCTTTTCCCCGGCTGGTCTATATCGACGCCCCGAAGCTGGCAGGAGAGCTGGGCGACAGCAGGGCAGCGAACATCATACTATTGGGGACGATATCCCGTGGGCTGGACCTCCCCCTGGAATCCTGGGAGGAGGCCATCGGCCTGTGCGTCCGGGAGAAGTTCCGAGATCTCAATTTGAGAGCATTTTCACTTGGCAGGAGCAAAGCATGACAGAATTGAGCAAATTTCACAATGAACCGATGGAGACGGCCTCCCGAGAGAGAATCACCCAGATTCAGTCCGAGCGGCTGAGGGCCATCGTCGGTCACGTCTATGAATCCAATCCGATCTACCGGCGTCTATTCGACGAGAAAGGCGTCCGGCCTGAGGATATCAGGACGGCAGAGGACGTGGTCCGACTGCCCTTCACCGGCAAGGACATCCTCAGGGAGAGCTACCCCCTGAATATGGCCTGCGTTCCCCGCGATCAGATCGTGGAGATGCATATGTCCAGCGGCTCCACCGGCACCCCGGTAGTCATGCCCTACACCCGCTCAGACCTTGATCAATGGGCGGAATGCATGGCCCGCTGCTACCGTATGGCCGGGGCGAAGCCTGGGGACCCCACCCAGATCACACCCCTCTTCGGCCTTTTCAATGGTGGCTTTGGCATGTATCATGGCGCTCGGGCAGCAGGACTGTTCGTGATCCCCGCCGGTCCGGGAAACACCGCCCGGCAGATCCGCCTGGCTCGAGATCTGAAGACCAGGGTTTTCACCGGAGTGGTGAGCTATGGCATCCGGTTGATGGAGGTGCTGGCCGAAGAGAAAGAGAGCCTGCCGGACCTGGAGATAGGCATCTTCGGAGCTGAGGTTTTCTCTGACTCCATGAAAAAGAAGATCTCCTCGGGCCTGGACATCGACGTCTTCGACATATACGGCATGACTGAGTCCGGAGGCGTTGGCACATTAGGCATGGACTGCCCGGCGCACGACGGGATCCACATCTGGGAGGATCAGTATATCCTGGAGATCATCGATCCAAAGACAGGAGAGCTAGTGGATGACGGAGAAGAGGGAGAGCTGGTCTTCACCTCGCTCACCCGCGAGGCGCTGCCCATGATCCGTTTCCGGACAGCTGACCTCACCCATGTCATATCCCGGGACAGATGCAAATGCGGCAGAACTCACATCCGTCTAGCACCGATAACCGGGCGAAGGGATGACATGCTGATTGTGAAAGGGGTGAACTTCTTCCCCAAACAGATTGAGCAAACCCTCCTGGGAATACCGGGCATTGGCAACAACTACCAGATCATAGTGGAGGAGGAGGACGGAGTCAATAGCGTCCGGGTCAATGTCGAAGCCGAACCGGGAGTGACCGGCTATATGGTGGAAAAGGCTCTCAAAGAGGCGCTGGGATTCTCCCCCAAAGGAGACGTCTTCCCCCTGGGAGGCTTGCCCCGCCAGGAAGGAAAGGCAAAGAGGGTGTTTCATAACAGGATAAAATAACTCTTGTTCTCTTCCATGAGATTCAGATGAGCCTGATACAAGACTTAAGGCTAAATAGACACAAGTCCAGTCAGTATTCATTGAGGTGCAATAGTTGAGATTCAATTGCCTATGCTTATGTCTCTTGGCCCTGTTCATAGGGTTGGGAGTGGCAAATGGATATGATGTATCCATATCGCAGTCCATGGAGGTCTCCGAGACTGACTTCGATGAAGAATTCGTCAAGAGCCTGTTCGGGTTCGGCACCGAAGGTGGGGAAGGTTTCTGGTTTGGCCCGGAGTTCCAGGATGTCAGCACCGCCACCACCTTCTTTTCCGAGTTCTATATGGAGAGCTCTGTCCCAGTGGTCAAGACCTTCGCTCCGGTAAAGATCGATGTGACTCAAAATGTTCCTTCCCGGATATATTTCGGCAGCGGTAAGGAGATCGCATATACCCAGTACCAATCTACAGTGGCCGCCAGCAGAGGAAATGAGCTCTGGATTCAGAAAGGAGCTGACTGGTCCCAGTACGCCATCGTCCCGGCAGGATCCGGCATTCAGTTCATCGCCTTTGCCCCCGTGGGCGGCCAGGCGGACTACTATTGGATCCTTCAGAGCAACTCCCTCAACATCACCAGCAAGCGTCTGGACCTCTACCCCGGACACAACAGCCTGAACTTCAAGGCTGATGAGGTGGGCAGGCACATTCTCCTCTTTGTGCTCAATAATCAGCCCAGCAACGCCATCATCATCGATGTGATCAGCCAGGCCCCTCCAGCCCAGCAGACGGCAGTGGCAGCTGATATGCCACCATCCACCAACAACCCTGCAGCCTCTGGAGTGCAGGCCATGCAAACCGTACAGCCTACGCAGGCGGTGCAGATGCTCCCCGGAGCCACAACCAGCGTCATGCAGACATACAGCGGAACGGCCCAGCAGACCACCTCTGCCAGCAGCACCACTCAATACCCGGCTGCTGTGGCTGCAAAGCCTGCCGTGCCTGCAATTGTCGCGGGAGACACGCCGGTGACCATCCAGACCACCTTGAAGGGCTATGATGTCTATGTGGACGGAGTTCTCATTGGCAAAGAGGGAACAGGTGGCGATCTTCTGGATGGTGTCTTCAAGTTCAAGGTGGTGGGCGGAATGATCCACAACATCAGGATCTTCGATGGAGAGCACAACTACCCGAAGGATATTTACTTCGAGAAAGGAGTGCAGAAGATCATAAATGTGCCACCAGGCACCACTGTCTATGGAATAGTCACACCCTATCATTGACAGATGTCTAATTATTTATAACTTAATTTTTTAAAAAACTTGAGAAGTGGGCATCCTGATTTTCCACCAAGGAGAAGTTATCAATAAATGTCATTTTTTCCATAATTAATATCATTTTCTGATACTGCAATTTTGCCACGCTAGCAGCTCATGATCTTGATTTTCGGAGATCAGCGCACAAATGATATATGATACCATAATCATCTATCATGAAATCCATTTACAATGAGATGTTTTTGCGAAATTCCATCCATACACCAACAGCTATTTATCCATAATAGATAGCATGAATTAGGAAATAGATATTAACAAAATCGATCACAGAAGAATATCTAGATGCGCTTCATCTGAGATGTGCGCCGCATCGTCTTAGATATCCGATATTCAAAGGAGGCAGCCCCTTGGTGGAAATCACGATCAAGAACCTCGTATTCGGCTACAACAGCCATAAGATACTCGATGGAGTAAACATCATTGTGAAGAGCTCAGAGATCTTGAGCCTGGTGGGGCCAAACGGCTCGGGAAAGACCACCCTTATAAAGTGCATGGACCGCATCCTTAAGCCCAAGGGCAGCATCCTCATGAACGGCCAGGAGATAGAAAGAATGAGCCGGCAGGAGGTAGCCAGGCAGATCGGCTATGTGCCCCAGTCCAGCTCCACCCCCCTGGCCACAACCGTCTTTGATACCGTCCTCATGGGCAGAAGGCCTCATATCGGCTGGAGGGTACAGGACTCAGACCTGGATAAGGTGGCTGAGGTCTTGGAGAGGCTGCATCTGGAAGACCTGGCCATGCGTGACTTCTCCCAGCTCTCCGGCGGCCAGAAACAGAAGGTGCTCATCGCCCGTGCTCTGGCCCAGGAACCGGCAGTCCTGCTCCTGGACGAGCCCACATCCAACCTGGATATGCTCCATCAGCTAGAGGTGATGGAGACGGTGAGCAGCCTGGTCAAGGAGAAGAAGATCTCCGCAGTGATGGCCATCCATGACCTCAACTTAGCCTCCCGCTTCTCAGATAAGCTGGTGATGCTAAAAGAAGGCAAGGTCTATGCAGCAGGAGAGCCGAAGGCCCTTCTTAATGAGGTTAATATCAGCCAGGTCTACGGCATAGAGGCCATGGTCATGAACGCTATGGGTCGGCCCTATGTAGTGCCGCTGCGCTCGCTGGCAGAAGCGGCTGTATGCGATTAGCTGTGTACAGCCGGAAAGGATTTCCATCCATTTTTTAGGTTTTGGTCAGCGGCCCGGGTAGGTGCATGGAATAACACAAACCTTTATGTATTGCAGATGTCGAAATCTGGTTTATGACCTTGCCCTTTGCAGATATTCCAGAGTTCTCCTCCCAATTAACCGGACGAGGTCCTGCAGAGGATATTATATCAATAATAAAATACATATATATACGTTATATTGGAAGCGCTCTGGCAGAGAACGTATGGTACATTATCTCGACCATCATATCCATATCTATAATTATCATCTTAACTATTTTAATCGCCCGGCTGGTCAATGGTCTGCTGGAGAAGCAGATCCCAAAAATTGTGGAATCCAGCCGGCTTGGCAAGGAGTTTGACGAGACCTCCCATGCCATGACCCGCAGGCTGATCGTTGCCGCGATATATACCGTCGGCATCTTGATGACCATACTCCTCATCCCCTCACTGAACAGAATTGCCATCGCCATGCTGGCCGGCGCTGGTGTGGCCACCTTAGCCATTGGCTTTGCCGCCCAAGACTCCCTCTCCAATATAATATCCGGGATCTTTCTGGCCATCTTCAAACCCATGCGCATTGGCGACTACGTCGACTTCAAAGGCGAGTATGGCTATGTAGAGGATATAACTCTGCGCCATACGATAATCTGCACCTGGGACCAGAGGAGAATAATAGTGCCGAACAAGCTGATGGGCTCAGACTTCATTGTGAACTGGAGCATCGGCAATCCGGAGACCGTTTGGCCGGTTAATTTTGGAATAGGCTACTCATCGGATATCGATAAGGCACGAAGCATCATCACAGAGGTGGCCGAGAGCCACCCCCATGTTCTGAAGGAGAAGGGCATCAATGTCCGCCTCATCGAGCTGGGAGACTTTGCCATGAACCTGCGCCTGACCTTCTACGCCCCCAGCCGGGGGATGGCATACGATGCCGGGTGCGACATAAGGGAAGCAGTAAAAAAAAGGTTTGATGCAGAGGGAATTGAGATCCCGTATCCATATCAGAATGTCATAATCATGAAGCAGCCGGTCGAGGCATCATCTTGTCCAGTGCCGGAGAACGATCACTCTCAGGAAGAGGAGCAAGCCAATTAATCTAAATATAATGCATAAATAATGCATTTCGCATGAACCGAGTAGTCCATTTTGAGATACAGGCAGAGAATCCCGAGAGAGCAGCGAGCTTCTACCGGGAGGTCTTCGGCTGGCAGATCGATGAATGGCTGATCCCAAAAGTGAAGATCAAGGATGAGAATCGTTACTGGCAGGTTACGACCGGCAGTGAGGCTGAGCCTGGCATCAACGGCGGTCTCGTCTTCCGCCGCGGTCCTCCTCCGGCAGAGGGACAATCGGTCAACTCATTCGTCTGCACAATAGAAGTTCCTGACCTTGACGAGCATATCGACCGGGTTATTCGGGCAGGGGGAAGGGTTGCAGTCCCCAAGATGCCAATTATGGGTGTCGGCTGGCTGGCCTACTGCCTGGATAGCGAGAAGAACATCTTCGGCATGATGCAGACGGACGAGATGGCGCAATAGGACAGAGATATTTTTGGAATATGATGGATACGGACCTCTCCATAATCCTATTCCTGCAGGGCCAGGACTGGGCCATCCCGATAATGAGATTGGCCACCTCATTGGGATCGCTGGAGTTCATGCTCCTCTTTATGCCCTTCCTGTTCTGGTGCTGGGATGCAAAATGGGGCTTCAGGGTGGGACTGATGCTGGTCACGAGCCATGGGCTGAATTCTGCCCTGAAGATCGCTCTGCACGGCCCCAGGCCTTACTGGGTCGATCCCAATGTCCAGGCCTGGAGCACTGAACCCTCCTTTGGCATGCCCTCCGGGCACGCCCAGAATGCCGTCTCCATCTGGGGCCTGACCGCACAACTCATCCACAAGCGCTGGGCCTATCTCCTGGCCGCTGGCACCTGCTTATTAATCGGTCTCTCTCGAGCCTATCTGGGGGTCCACTTCCTGGGAGATGTGCTTGTAGGCTGGGGCGTGGGTGCAGTGCTCCTGGGCTCATCCATCAAGGCAATGCCAGTTATGGAGGAGAAGATCGGAAGAATGAATCTGAAAGGCCAGATCCTGCTCGCCGCCCTAGCCTCTTTCGCCATCATCGCCCTTTATCTCCTGGGCCTGGCCGGCACGGGTGCCTGGCAGATGCCCTCTGCCTGGGAGGCCAATGCTCTGGCTGCAACTGGAGAGCCCATCGATCCATTCCGCCCGGTTGATGCATTCTGTGCTGCAGGGATGATGCTTGGTATCTCTTCTGGCTATGCTATTTTAAAGAGGAGAGGAGGCTTCTTGGCAGACGGTCCACTATCCAGGCGTCTGGTCCGCTATCTTCTGGGAATGATAGGAGTGGTCCTGATCTGGTATGGATTGAAAGAGGCGATGCAGATAGAGGCAGCCGACTGGGCCCTCGACTACATTAGGAGCATGCTGGCAGGGCTCTGGGTCACACTGGGGGCGCCATTGATGTTCATCGGCCTTGGCCTGGCCAAAAAGGAACAGGTTGATGGGCAGAGTGCGGGCGGAGATCCATAATCCCTGAGCCGATTTTGATCAAATTCTCATCTCGTGCCGGACTCGATCTTGTTCAGGTTCAGGATGATATCCGCTGCCAGAATGTTGGTCAGGCCGTGGCGCTCGCAAATGTTCAGCACCCGGTGAAGCTCATCTCTCTGCATAGAGGCGGTGTTCTGAACGGCATAAAGCATTCCCTCGGAATAGCCCTCATCCTGGATGATATCGTGCATGTTCTCCAGAATAGACTGATCGAAGCTCATCCCGGTGGCCCCGATCTCCTCAATAGCCCTCTCCATGGCGCTGCTGTCCAGTGCCCGGCGATTTTTTTTGGATTCTCCTGCCTTCTTGATAAAATCGAGGGCCTCTTTGGAAATGCCCCGCAAAATCAGCTCGGAGGCTAGCTTCTTCAGTGTCTTCTCCTGCAGAATAGCTTCGGCTTCAAGGGCCCTGTAAGCCTCGGGGGTGATCTCTATTCTGGTATATTTTGTGCTGGGCATTTATCCGCTGCGCCTCGGTTTTCTCGCGAAAGTGCTAATATAATTATTCCTATTAATAGACTGCGATCATTTGCGGAAAAATTGTAGGGGAGGGACCGGCTCCGGCAGCCAACCCCACCAGACGATCATAATGGATTATCTCTTGTGCCTGGATAAAAAGTGTGCCGCTGGTGACTCTGGATAGCAGTCTATACGAAAGGGACAAATCGACTGGGAAGGTAAAGCTGATTTGAGATCATTCATCCAAAAGCTTTTCTTACAAGCGATGGTTAATGCAGATCGAGGGAAGCGGATTGGATGCAGCGGCAGAGGTCACCATTAAGGAGCACGTGTTCAACAACAGCAACCTTTTCTCCAACCATTACCTGGAGAACATGGTCCAGAAGTCCTCGGA
>NZ_DAIK01000043.1:36008-43946 GCF_002496085.1 Methanosaeta sp. UBA458
CTGCATCATGATCCCCTGAAGCCCGATTATGCCTTCTTTCCCGATGCTGAGGCGCTGAATGAGGCCTATTCCCAAAAGGGCTCGGATGACTTTTATAAGAGGTCGGTGGCCGTTGGAGATGCCAAGGCCTGGAATGTGGTTCTAGATAAGAGCCGTCAGGGAAGGGTGCTGCGGGAGATGACCAACCCCAGCTTTCAGATCGACAACTACCTGAGGGCAACCCCGCCCAAATGGGCGATCCTCACCAATGGCAGGCTGTGGAGGCTCTACCATGAGGACTCAAGCGTGAGCATGGACTCATATTATGAGGTGAACCTTCCCGATCTGATCGCCCGGATCGAAGAGACTGGTGACCTATCAATATTCAAGTATTTTTATCTTTTCTTCCGGAGGGAGGCCTTTCCCGAGACTCCCCTCGGACCCTCCTTCCTGGATAAAATTCGGGAGGAAAGCTTAGCATATGCCCAGAAGGTGGGCGAGGACCTGCAGGAGAATGTCTACCGGGCGATGAAGGTCCTGGCGGAGGGCTTCATCTATGAGCCGGCAAACTCGCTATGGCCACTGACAGTTCCGCAAGATCAGGAGCGGATGCTCAGAGAGGTTCAGGAGAACTCACTCCGTCTGCTCTACCGCCTTTTATTCATCTTCTATGCGGAGAGCAGAAGGCTCCTCAAAGTAGACAACCGCCACTACAAAGAGATGAGCCTGCGCCGGCTAAAAGAGGAGATAGCAGGCAAGAAGGATCGAGGTGAAAAAATCCTCGCAGTCCAGTCCACCTACTGGGAGAGCCTGAGGGACCTGTTCCGGCTGATCAATGACGGGAGCGAGGCCTTCGGCTACTCCAAAGAGGAGTTTTACATTCCGGCCTACAATGGAGGGCTGTTCGATCCGGCCAAAAATCCCTTTCTGGCGGAGAAGAGGATAGGAAACTCCTATCTGGCGGAGGCCATCGATCTGCTGGCCCGGTCCCAGGGAGAGAACGGCCCGGTCTTCGTCGACTATTCCTCTTTAGATATCCGCCATTTGGGATCGATCTATGAGGGCATTTTGGAGTACAGGCTGAACATCGCCACAGAATCGATGGTGGCGGTCAAGGAGAAGAGCAAGAAGGGAAAGGAGGTCTGGCTGCCGAAAAGAGAGGCAGGAGGCAAGAAAGTCTCAGACAGCGTGGAGGCGGGCGGCCTGTATCTGGTGACGGACAAAGGAGAGAGGAAGGCCACAGGCTCCTTTTACACCCCTCAGTATATTGTAAAGTACATTGTGAAGAACACCCTGGAACCTCTCATCAAGCCCATGATGGAGGAGGCCTCGATGGATGCAGATCTCAGGACCGATTTGTTGCGAAAGCTGCTTTCCATAAAGGTGCTCGATCCGGCCATGGGCTCAGGCCATTTCCTGGTGGAGGCCACGGACTACATCGCCCGGGAGATCATCCATGCCCGGGAGATTGCCCGGCAGGAGGACGAGGACTCAGATGCGATAGCAGAAAACGACATCCACTGGGCGAGAAGAGAGGTGGTGAGAAACTGCATCTACGGGGTGGACCTCAACCCCATGGCGGTGGAGCTGGCCAAGCTCTCATTGTGGCTCAAGACGGTGGCCTCAAACAAGCCGCTCAGCTTCTTGGACCACCATTTGCGATGCGGAAACTCCCTCATCGGCGCAGACCTGGAAAAGCTCTCCGTCCTGCCGGGCACGAAGGCCCAGGAGCCGCCGCTGTGGAGCTTTGGGCTGAAGAGCCACACTGATAGTCTGCTCCGAAAATACAGCCTGATGTCCGCCCTGCCGGATGACAGCCTGCAGATGGTGAAGTGGAAGGAGGAGCAGTTCAGGCAGATCAAGGAGTCGGAGCTATCCCGGAGGCTGGCGGAGCTGGCCAATGTCTGGCTGTCCACGTTCTTTGGAAACAAGGTCAAAGAGGACGATTACTATGAGCTGCAGGGCCACCTCAGCCCGGAGAAATTCCCGGACTGGGCCGGGTTGCGGGAGAAAGAGTGGTTTGGCCGGGCGCAGGAGATTGCGGGGGAGAAGAGGTTCTTCCACTGGGAGCTGGAGTTTCCGGAGGCTTTTTCGGGGGAGGGGCGCGGATTCGATGTGGTGATTGGGAATCCGCCATACGTACGTGTGCAAGAACTCTCCCATGAAGATACAGATTATTTCAAGTCTTTATTTTGTACGGCATATAAAAGAGTGGATATTTCGATTCTATTTTTTGAGGTTGCACTTAAATCGATATCAGAAAATGGAATAGCTGCGTACATCTCTTCGACGCAATTTTTAACTTCAGAATATGGAAGACAACTACGAAAATTATTATTGAAAAATAGAATTCTATCGCTTTTAGATTTTAAGGACCTCCCCGTATTTGAAGAGGCCACTACATATGCTGGCATAATAATTTTCTCGTCAGGTGAACCTCAACCCTTTAATTATTATGAAATCGAAAATCTGCCATCAAATAAGCATTGCCAATTGGTTACAGGAAATGGTTTTAAAATTGACTCTGCAATTTTAAATGATAATTCATGGCAGCTAGTAGATAATAGATTAAAGATGATATTGAACAAAATCGGTGATAATTTAATATCAGGAAAATTATCATCTATTGCAGATACAAAAGGAGGGGTAATAACTGGCAAGGACGATATTTTCAACCTCGATCAATCGAAAATTGAAGAATGGAAGATCGAGCGAGAGCTTTTATTGCCATTAGTCAGAGGGCCTGATGTGAGTCGTTATTATGCCGCCCCAAGTATGTTTCTCCTATATCCATACGAGCAAATACAAAATGGAGACTCAAAGCTCTTGTCAGAGAAGAAGCTGAGGGATTCTTTCCCCTATGCTTATGCTTATCTAAGATCTCATGAAGAGGAACTCAGAGATCGAAAGGACTCCAGAAAATCTGTGGGAAGTTCAAATGATTGGTATAAGCTGATCCGATATGGATCGAATCGTCTATTCCAAAGCAAAAAGATTTTAACTCCAGGAGAGAGCATGAGAAATTCCTTTGCAGTTGATTGCACTGGATCGGCTTTTAGTTTTGCTAGAGTATATGCAGTAGTTGCAGAAAAAGTTAAAACCGATTTTTTGGCTGCTATCCTAAATTCGAAAGTCCTTGAATTCTTTTTACACTCTATCTGTCCTATTAAACGTGGTGGTTATTTCACATTTTCATCGACTTATCTTGCCGAGATCCCCATTCGTCGCATCTCCTTTACTACCCCCGCCCCAGAGCGCGCCCGCCTGGTGGCGGAGCTGCAGCAGCTCTATGACGAAGGAAAGGATGATGAGATCCTGGCCGGCGTGGAGGCCCTGCTGCCCAAGGACGAAGCGGGCAATTTCATCACCGAGGAGGAGAAGTCGGACGTGGTCCACGATCTTCTCGCCTTCCTGGCGGAGAGGATGCTGGAGATGAACAAAGTTAAGCAAAAGGAGATCAGGGGCTTCCTGGACTGGCTGGAGGGCTACCTGGGGGCGAAGATTGAGGACCTCAAGCCCAAGACGAGGATCCTGAGCTACTATGAGAGCGATTATGAGAGCCTGCTGGCGGTCCTCAAGAAAAACAAAAAGAAGCTGGCAGTCGACCCCTCCCGCCGGGAGCCGGGGGAGTTGCTGCGGGCGGAGTTCGAGGGGTCCAAAAAGAAGCTCGACCCCCTGATGGAGAGGATCAGGAGGACGGATGAGCTGATCGATGCCGTGGTCTACAGGCTCTACGGGCTGACGGATGAGGAGATCGGGATTGTGAAAGGAAATTCAGCGTGAAGATGCATGTTACAGGAGAAGGAATATTCAATGGATCTGATATATCTTGATTACAATTGCTTTCAAAGAAGATTTGATGATACCAGCCAGATCAAGATCCAGCTTGAGGCTCTAGCCTGTGAAGAGATCTTTCTGAGAGCGGAGATTGAACAGATCCAACTGGCCTGGTCCTTCATGCATGAGGACGAGACCTTACTCTGCCCCTTTCCAAATAGAATGAATGTAGCTTTCATACTATCCACCCTCTGCAAGATCAGAATTGGACCTGATGATAAAATCTATGAGTGTGCTCTGGAATATCAGAGAAAATCCAGAATAACACCAAAAGATGCCCTCCATCTTGCATCTGCCAATTTCATCGGAGCCGATTACTTCTTAAGCTGCGACAACAGATTATTAAATCAGGCCAAGAGACTAGAACTGGAAATTGTGATCTCAAATCCAGTGGACTACATCAGATTGGAGGATATATGACTGAGAGGGCCAAGACGCTCGATGATGCTGAACTGAGACTCGTTGGGATAGATGCCTTGAATAAGGCTTTGGGTCCAGCCAAAGCGCTCCGATTCCTTGCTCTATTCCACCATGAACCTACTGATTACGTAGAGATCTCAAGAAGACTATATGAAAATCAGAACACAGAAGAGATATTTAAGAGGGCAAAAGAGCATTGGAGAGGCTAGTGTCCAAGCCTTGAACTATCCTGAAACTCTAGATTCGCTAATGCCCCGGACGCCTGACTGAAAAAACTGCACACCATACCTCCATTTTTCGAATCAAAGGCAAAGCGTCATTCTCCCGGTTCCATCCCGGCTGGAGAAAGCTTAAAAGTGATCAGAGCCAGAACATTCATTCATGATAAATGATGCGAATTTTGTTCAGGGAGGCGATATCTGCCATGACGGTTACTTTTGAGCCTCGCACCAGATTGAAGCATCTGGAGGAGTATGTAACCAAGATTCACCTGAAGCTCCCCCCAGAGGAGGCAAAGGTGCAGCTCTTGAGGTGCAGGATCGTGGCCTACGGCCTGATCGCCGAGATCGGGGAGAAGGCATACAACAAAGCATTTGTGGACCAGATCTTCGCCCAGGCCTACCGGAACCTCTCTGAATCAACCGGTCAGGACCTGCGAGACCCCTTCTCAGATCCCTGCGCCAGCCAGTACCAGATCCTGGATGAGCTGAGGTCCTATGGCCGGAGGGACCTGCCAGAGCCTTTCCTGAGATTCATCCGGGCGGAGTTCAAGAAGGCCTTCGTCCCCACCATGAGGCTATTGACCGACCTGTGTTCATCAGAGAATAAGTACTCCTGGGAGGAGGTAAAGCTGCAGCTCGTGGAGATCATGGACCACTTGGGAGTGGATGTGACCTGGGAGGAGTGCGAGGAGAAGCTGGAGAAGTATATGAAAAAGATAGGTGGAACAATTTATATCAATTGAGTTCTTTCGGAATAATTCATGATTACCAGGGGCAAAAGACCAGAAGCTCAGAACCGGACCATCTTGCAGAAAGTCGCCAGAGGAATAATGCTCATGCGGGGCCTTCAAACCGATTTCTCGCCAGAGTGCCTCTCCGAGCTCGCCCGTATCAACGGTCCAGCCAAGGCTGATGGCGCCCCCCATATCCGCGACCTGAGAGGGCTGCTCTGGGCCTCCATAGATAACGATGACTCCGAGGACCTGGATCAGCTTACCGTGGCCGAGCCCCTGGACGACGGAAAGGCCAGGATCAGGGTAGCAGTGGCAGACGTGGACAGCCTGGTCCACAAGGACTCTGCCATCGACCTTGATGCTCAGGCCAACACCACCTCCGTCTACACTGCAGCCCAGATCTTCCCCATGCTCCCTCTGAAGCTCTCCACCAACCTCACCTCTCTGAACCTGGACCAGGACCGTCTGGCGGTGGTGGTGGATATGACCGTTGCCCCCGACGGCTCGCTGGTCGACTCAGACGTCTACCGGGCGGTGGTGCATAACCACGCCAAGCTGGCCTATAACAGCGTGGCCGCCTGGCTGGAGGGAACTGGGCCCATGCCCCAAGCGGTTAGCGCCATGGACGGCCTGGCGGAGAACCTTCTCCTCCAGGATAAAGTGGCCCAGAATATGAAGAGCCTCCGCCATAAAGAGGGCGCTTTAAGCCTGGAGACCATTGAGGCCAAACCGGTCTTCAAGGGGGAGAGGCTCTGCGACCTTTTAGTGGAGGAGACTAACCGGGCCAAACAGATCATCGAGGACTTCATGATCGCCGCCAATGGAGTGACCGTCCGCTATCTGACCGAGCGAAATATGCCCTCCATTCGCAGAGTGGTGCGGGTTCCCAAGAGATGGGACCGGATCGTCCAGATCGCCGCTCAGCATGCCTTCAAGCTTCCCCCCAACCCCAGCTCAAGAAAGCTGGAGATATTCCTGAACATGATGAAGAAGAAAGATCCCCTCCGCTTCCCCGATCTGTCCCTGGCGGTAATCAAGCTGCTGGGAAATGGCGAGTACGTGGCAGAACTGCCCGAGACGGAGCCCATAGGCCACTTCGGCTTGGCGGTCAAGGATTACGCTCACTCCACCGCTCCCAACCGGCGCTATCCCGATCTGATCACCCAGAGGCTGCTCAAAGCAGCCATTGAGAATAAGCCCCTGCCCTACTCAATACGTGAGCTGGACCGTCTGGCCGACCACTGCACCAGGAAAGAGGATATCGTGGCCAAGGTGGAGCGGCAGGTGAGCAAGTCAGCTGCCGCCCTTCTGCTGGAGCCCCGGATCGGGGAGAGGTTTAGCGCCATGGTCACCGGCTCATCGGAGAAGGGCACCTGGGTGCGGCTGCTGGACATTCCAGTGGAAGGGATGCTCAAAGGAAAAAGAAAAGGAATCGATGTAGGAGACGAGATCACTGTAGAATTGATCTCTGTGGATGTGAACCTCGGGTTCATCGACTTCAAGCAGGTTGAGGATAGGATCAAATAGACCGATCGAATAGGCCTGTTAATGGGGATGGATCCAACTGGGCCCATCCCCAAGAGCAGCCCGTCCCAAATGATCGTGATAGCAGGATAGCCAGCTGCAGGGGTGGCCTGCTGAAGAATACTCTTCCCTTGCCTACTCCTCCTGCACGGGAATCTTCAACGATTCCGCCTCCACCAGCATCTGTCCCGGGTAGATAAAATCGTATAGCTCGCGGTTGAAGCCGCTTGCTGTGGTATGGGCATCATAGATGCCGTAGAGCCATGGCAGGACGAGCCAGGCGAGGAGCAGTATCAGCAGACCTTTCAGATATTCGCCCAGGTATATCTGGCCCCCTCCGGGAATGAAGATGCTGATCAGAGTGATCAAACCAACGTTCTTTTTCATCGACTCATACAGGAGGATTTTCTGGCCCAGGTCCATCGATGCGACGGCATCCTTAATCATAATTCGATCTGATTCATCCGTAATATCAACCCCAATATAGATTGCAGCACCTGAAAATAGATATTCCTATCCCCCCCAAAAGGTCAGCCCTCAAAGAAATAGGGCAGAGCTTCATCGATATTGGAGACCTCGACCACATTCAGGCCCAGCTCCTCATATGCCGCCTGGGAGATGTTCAGAGTTCTGGGCACATATTTGGACCTCATGATATCGAAGCCTAGATCGGTTGACCTGCGCTCAACCTGCCTCTCATAATAGATAACATCGGCCTGGCCCTCGGGGATCAAAAAGTACTTGTAGCCGGCATCTGACACCGCTTTTGTCTTTTCCAGCACGCTGCCGATCTGGCCTATGGATCCGTCCTCGTTTATGGTTCCGGTTATCACCGCATCCTTTTTGATATCCCTGTCCTCCAGGGCGGCAATGGTGAGGATGGCCGCTGCCGCTCCAGCGCTCTCCCCGCCAATGAGCTGCGCTCTGGTGGAGGTGAAGTTGAAGACGAAATCCATATCCAGTTTGGCGCCGGGATAGCGGGACCGGGCAACGGCCACCGCCTTCTTTACGGCATATTGAACCTCGGGCTCGGAGAAGGGATTGGTGTCGATCAGGATGTCATTGCTGCCTGGAATCAGCCTCAGGTTCATCTTGCCCATGACACCGATCTCATCATCAGATACCGCCACTATCGGTATGCTCTTCTGGGCCATGGTGATGCTCCCCCCGGGAGGATCGCTCTGGCTGTAGACCGATAACCCCAGGGGGCCAGACAGCTCTCT
>NZ_DAIK01000043.1:43954-45840 GCF_002496085.1 Methanosaeta sp. UBA458
AGGGAGAGCAGGAGGAGAAATCCCAATGCTATCAAGAGTCCTGCATTGCCAGGTCCTGCATTGCTGCTCATATCCGGCCAGCTTTTGGGATGTGCAGGATAAGAAGATTTCCCCTTAAGTCCTGCTTGGCTGCGTTCTCCTGCAGACCAGGAGCAGAAAATCAGGTATCCGAGCGCCATCCATCCGATCCGGGCACATGCTCCTCCAGCACTCCGGGGGCTCGGGCTCGATCACCCTGCAGATATCGAAGCCGCAGGAGATCAGCTCGTTCATGATGTCCCCCAGAGTCCGGTGCCAGTAGACGGTGGGCTCCATGCCGGATTTCGCTCCCCAGGGGCAGAGAAATGGGCCCCGCTGGAAGTAATAGTCGACCTTTCGGTGCAGCCTTCGCCCTTCCTCATCCCTGACCCATCCCCAGACAGGGGTCATGAAGCAGGGATGATTGGCGATGTGCAGATAGGTTCCGCCCGGCCTCAAGAGACGGCCAAACTCCCGAAAAGCACCCTGATAGTCGGCCAGGTCCTGGATTACATTGTTGGTCAGCACCACATCGAACGCCGACGCTGGGAGAAATGGCAAAGAGGCGCAGCTGGCAAGACGATAGCTTATTCCTAGAGGCTCATTTTCCTCTTCTTCCCTGGCATAGGCTAGCATCCTCTCTGAGATCTCCACCCCGGTGACCTTAGCGCCAAGCCTGGCCAGCTTGCGACTGAGATAGCCGTCACCGCAACCTGCATCCAGGATCCGCTTTCCCTTCACCTCACCCAGCAAATCGAGGATCAGTGGGTCGAGTAGATCGCCGCGGTTCGGATCCCTCTCGCCATAGGATCGATGCCACTCTTCTGCATTGCGGTCCCAGATCCTTGTGCCTTGATTCTGATCGAGATTCATATGACGAATTCCTCTCTGGGGATCTGAAACAGGCCGGTTTATATAGGCTACTGCTTTTGGATGTTGGCGCCAAATGGAGGGGACTGAGAAGATGAATTTCTTAACTTGTGGCGTCTATTGACGAGTCGTAGATCTCCTTTCAGGATGTAGAGCCGCAAAGGAATGAAAAATGTTATTCTGTTAGCCCAATCGATGCACTGATCCCCAACCAGGCTCATGGGCATCATCTAAGGGACAGGAGTTCATTACCATGCGCGGTCACGAGCGCGCAGGAGGGCCGCGTATGGGCATGCATACTCTGGTTTTAAGGGCGGAAAGCGAAAAGATACGTCTTAAGTAAAAAATAGAGTCTGTTCTGGCGTTAAGAATTAATGCAAAAAGATAAGTGATCGGTTGTGTCGTTCTCGCTGAAGATGCTCCGGCCAGCCAGGAAAGAACTGGATAAAATGAATAGAGAACGGATATACAAGAGGAGACCTATAGCATTATGATGGCCAGCAGCAAGACCAGACTAACGAAAAAGGAACAACTCTCCGACCGGGATTTTGAAGGCGTGATAACCAAGGGCGAAGAGACCAAGTGCTCTGACGATATTTGGGAGTACTATGAGATGCACAAGGATGAGCTTGAGGACCTTGATGAATATGCCAAAAAGCGCGGCCTTGTGAGACGTCTGATTTAGAATGGATTATTTTCAAGAGTTCAATAATTTGCCGTCTGAGCCATTAAATGGGCCAAACTCCACAGCCCCCTGGCAGTAGGCCATGTCCTGGATGACATTATTGGTCAGTACATCAAATGCCAAAACTTTTTTCGCCTCTGGCTGCAGGGCAGATCAAACCTAAGCTCCGCCCTTTTTAATAACCATATTCGCCTCCACAGGCACGCTAATTTCCATCTTCTCCAGAATCATCCTCTGTTTTTTTGAGACCTCGGTAAGCCTCCACTTTCCGCCGACTTTAACAGCTCGCAGCTTTGACAATTCCATCAGAATC
>NZ_DAIK01000061.1:0-4244 GCF_002496085.1 Methanosaeta sp. UBA458
TTCCAGCCTGTGTTTATGTGACCACTCCCCACCCCTAAAGGGGTAGGGCTTCTACGTTTTTAATTCCGACAGATTGTAGTCCCAATCCAAGCATATTGATTGCCGCATTCCAATCTCGACTCACCGAAAGCCCGCAATGAGGGCAGTTATGGACGCTATCAGAAAGCGCCTTTTCAATCAGAATGCCACATCTAGAACACATCTTGAAGCCCTCACAATACAATGCTCTCTTCATCAGGCAGGGCTTCTGACATCAGCACCCTGATCTTTTTGATGCGGTTTTTTTCCACATTCTCGATTACGAACCTGGTGTTCATGTATTCGACGGATTCGCCTTGCCTGGGCAGTCTGCCCAATAGCTGGATCATAAAACCGCCTATTGATTCGTAATGCTCTGATTCGATATCCGTCCCGATCAGCTCGTTCAGCTCCTCGATCCTGGTGCTTCCATCGACGATGTACTCTCCTTCCCGGATCGTCTCGATCTCATTGGTTTGCATGTCGTACTCGTCTGATATCTCTCCCACGATCTCCTCAACCAGATCCTCCATGGTGACGATACCGGCCGTGCCCCCATACTCATCCAGGACTATGGCCATATGTGTCCTGCGCTTTTTCATCTCGCTGAAGAGCTCTGAGGTATTCATGAACTCGAATGTGTAGTAGGGCTTTTTCACAAACCCTTTCATGTCAAAGTCCCTCTTGGAATCCAGGTAGACCAGGTCCTTGACATTGAGAATGCCTACTATGTTATCGATCCTGTTGCTGTAAACTGGATAGCGGGAGAACTGCTCAGCTCTTATTATCTTTATGACATCCTCATAGGTGGCATTGATGTTTATGGCAATGATGTCCATCCGCGGAACCATAATATCTTTAACCAGCTGGTCCCCGAAGTCGAATACATTGCAGATCATCGTCTTTTCATGATCCTCGATGACACCCTCCTCCTCGCCCAAATTCACCATGGACTTGAGCTCCTCTTCGGTAATCGAGGGCAGTTTGGCATTGCTTCTGCAGCCAAAGAGCCGCAAGAATATGCTGGCTACACGGGAGAAGACCGCTACGACGGGACTCAGAATGTATGCTAAAACTGAGATAGGCCTTGCCACCAAGAGAGCTACTTGTTCAGACTTTTGAGCAGCCAGTGATTTGGGAGTGATCTCTCCGAATATGAGCACCAGCATGGTCATCACCCCGGTAGCGATGCCAACTCCGCTATCGCCGAAATATTTTATCGCCAGGACTGTGGCAATGGACGATGCGCTGATGTTTACTAAATTGTTGCCCACAAGGATAGTGCCCAGCAGTCGGCTGGGGTCTTTCCTCAGCTTTTCTACCACGCTGGCACCTCTTATCTTCTCCTCAACCAAATGGATAAGCCTGATCTTGCTCAGTGACATCAATGCGGTCTCAGATGCAGAGAAGAAAGCCGACGCGAAGAGCAGAAATCCAAGAAATGCTAAAAGCGCAGTTGTACTTAAATCCAAAGCCAATTCCTCATTGCTGGCCCGAAAACCTCGGAGAATCCAGTACGCATATTCATTTATCTAATTACTTTTAGCAATTGAGCAAATAAATCTTTCCCTGCGTGAATGCATGATCATGATAAATATGAGTCTATAAAAAGGAGGCGAAAAGGGGCGAAGCCCTGCACTCCCAGCCAGTTGCCATTGTGGACTGTAAGAGCTCCTCTAAACTCTTTTGCTCCCTAGAACTAACAGACGGATTTACTTTTCAGAGCGTCCTCGGCTGCATCCACGGTTACGTCCACGAGAAGAGATAAGGATGGATCGAAGCATCTTTCTGTGTTTCTGAGGTCCTCCGCGTTAACACAGGCTCTTATGGCCACTGCCATCTCATTTACTCTGTCTGAGACCGGGACCTCGGAGATCATCTGAGCCCCTAAAAGTTTCATGGAGAAGGCGTCGAAGATCAGCTTCATCGTAAGCGGCTTTGCCCCTGGGAAGTATCGAGCCTTGGTCAGCTTGGTTGCTTTGCCGGATATCGTCTTAATGCCCGCTCTCCCTGCCGCCTCCGTTGTCACCCCCACCGATCCAAAGTTCAGGCCGGCGATCTCGGCAACTACCGGGCCCATGCATGGGTCGTAAGATGAATACAAGCAGGGATTGCCTTTGATATCACTGATTATGTTATCTGAGATTACATTTGCCTGGACAACGGATGTAGAAGCCAGCTGGTTCAACTTCGGACGGAGGGTGATGCCATCAATGACCTCAATGCAGTCGCCCAGAGCAAAGACCTCTTTTAGGTAGCTCTTTTTGGTTTTAGCGTGCAATGAGTTGTCTGTGATAATTCCGCCAGTGTCTCCTATCTCAATTCCCGCCTCTTCTGCTAGCCTGACATTCGGCCTCATGCCCATGGCGACCACTACCATCTCCGCAGGAATCTCCTTCTCACCTCTTGGGCCAATGAGGACAGACCTGACCCGGCCGCCATCTTCTTTCAGGCCGGAAATCGGCTGGTTTTCCAGGATGAACTCTATTCCCTGCTTTTGCATCCACTCTTTGAGCATATCGCCCATATCCGGATCCAGGCCTCCGGGGAGCAATGAGGGGGGACCGGCAAGGACAGTGGTCTTGATACGATTGGCAGCAGCAGCGGCAGCGGCCTGTAATGCAATAATGCCCCGCCCTCGAACCAGCGCATTCTTCACTTCTCCTGATTTAAAGGCAGCCTCGATACTGTAGGCATCTTCCATGGTGCTGAGGGTGAATATGTTCTTCATAGTTGACTTTTCGATCATCTCGGGAAGAGCCGGCTTTCTCCCTGTGGCGATGACCAGATAATCGTATTTCAGAGTCTCTCCCGTCTTCAGCTTCAAGGTTTTATCGTCAGTGTTTATCCTTTCAACCTCGGTCTTGGTTCTGAAATCCACCCCTTGCTCTGAGAAGAACTCCGGCTTGTTGATAACAACCTTGTCTATTTCATACCATCCGCGGAGAGCATAAGGCAATCCGCAGACAGAGACCCAGCCGGTGTCCTCGCGCTTTAAAAGGACTATCTTGATGTCCTCTTTCGTTGCTATGCTCTTTTCCTGGAGGTCCTTCATCACAAATATCCCGGAAATTCCCCCGCCTATGATTACTGCCGTCTTGGTCATTTTGCGCACCTCTTCTGGTAAATGGACTTGAATGTACATTAAAAAACGAGATACTTATAGCTTCTTTGCTCTACTGCTCAAAATGGCGGGAAATTCCGCTGATCATTGCGCTGTTTAAATACTGGGCGATCGAGAATATATCTCCATCGCGATATTAGATATAATCTCTGCGCTTGATCGCATAGAACATAGATAAGATAAGGGATGGGCCTATAGATAAGCCGACAGCTAAGATTATTACCGATCCCAAATAAAAGAGGCCAGCATGAACAAAGCATACGTTCACGGCTACGATCCAAGGGAGAGCAGGCGCTTACAGGATCAGGCCACCACCCTTGTTCAGCTGCTTCACTCCGATACCTCCTATCCTGCAGGCAGCCGGGTCCTGGAGGCCGGCTGCGGGGTGGGAGCGCAGACTTTGACCCTATCTCGAAACAATCCAGAGGCATCGATCATCTCAATGGACATATCCCGGGCCTCCGTCCTCCAGGCCAGGGGAAAGGTTGAGGAAGCAGGCATTGAGAATATTGATTTTTTGCAGGCGGACATATTCCGTCTTCCCTTTGATCCCCAATCATTCGATCACCTCTTCCTCTGCTTCGTCCTCGAGCACCTGCCCAGACCGATGGAGGCCCTAATCGCTCTGAAGGACTTCATCCGCCCCGGTGGCACAATCACGGTGATTGAGGGAGACCACGGTTCAGCATACTTTTATCCGGATAGCATTGCTGCCCAAAGGGCGATCTTAGCCCAGGTGGAACTGCAAAGATTTGCAGGAGGCAATGCAATGATCGGAAGGGAGCTATATCCCCTGCTCTCTAAAGCAGGTTACATCTCGGTTCGAGTCTCTCCCCGCATGGTCTATGCCGACTCCAGCCGGCCGGAGATGGTGGAGGGCTTCACCAGGAACACGTTCACTGCCATGATTGAGGGCGTTCGGGAACAGGCCATAAAGTTGGGGATGATAAAGCCAGAGGCATTTGATGAGGGTATAAGGGATCTATACCGGACGACTGAAGAGGACGGGGTGTTTTGCTATACATTCTTCAAGGCAACTGGAATAAAATGATGAGGCTGGCTCGGGATTATAGTCATAATGGTAGTGTCCCGAAATTGCTGT
>NZ_DAIK01000125.1:0-8955 GCF_002496085.1 Methanosaeta sp. UBA458
TTAGAGGGTTTCGCCTACATGCTCAACCTGCCCTTTTCAGGAATTCCCGGATTCACCCAGAAGGGATTTCCGGGATTCAGCGGTTGGCTGACTGCGGTCTACGAACCGGTTGGTTGGGCGGAGCCCCTGGGTGAGAGGTTCTTTTGGATAGCGAACCTCCTCCTCTGGATAGGCTGGATCAACCTTTATGCCGGCCTCTTCAATTGCCTTCCTGCCGGTCCCCTGGATGGAGGTCATATCTTCAGAGATCTGGTGCAGACGGGCTTTGAGCGGCTGGTTCCGCCCGAGAAGGCGGAGAAGCTCACCAGAACGGCAGTCGCCATTTTCACCTGGGTGATCTTGACCAGCCTGCTAATAAGCATCATCGCGCCGTTTACCCATAGTATATCGATCTGATAACGGGAGGTTTGGAGCAGCCCGTTGGCCGTTGTTGGCAGAGCTCTCTTGAGCTTTCTGCCTTCTGCCGCGCCGGCCTCATTCCCTCACTTCGATACGTTAGTTTTAAACCCATTCAGAAATGACAGGTTGCCAGGCAGGTTTCGTCCCATGAAAATATGCTCTATCTGTTCTATCCGCCATCTCGCGGCATTAGCCTTACTGATGGCCCTGGCCGCAACCGCTCAGTCCATAGAGATCTTTAGCCTCTACTCCAATATCGACTCCGCCGATATCACACTGGTGGGAGGAGGAGAAGGGATTCTTCAGATGGATCTGACCCAGGACAACAAGGTTCTGAATAGCAGAAAACTGGATATCGATGGCCCCGGCACCTATGTAGTGCGCTGGCCAAATCTCAAAGTCGATAAGGGAAGCTATTCGGTCTGCGCAACTCTGCGAGATGATGGGACGAAGGACAACAGAAGCGATGATGCGGGCGAGATAAAGGATGGTGCGGTGCAGTCCCGGAGATGCTACCGGTTCTATTATGGCGGAGTTGAGCCGGTAAGGTTTGATGTGCGCGATTTTCGTTCCGATTCCCGGGGCCTTCACCTGGCGATAAGCGCCAGCGATCCTACCATTGTGGACATCTATTACATGCTGGTTCAGGGAGATCGAGCGCTATATGTAACCCGGGAGAGGGCAGTGCCCATCTCTGGGCTCATGTCCATGGCCGTTGAAAAGGACTACAAATGGAAGCCCATACTGGAGAACGGCCAGACATATGAGGGCCGGGTCAAGATCGTGGAGCTGAACCACAATCAGACCAGGGCCTTTATGAACCCATTTGTGGCGATTGAGGATGCTCAGATAACTGAGACCTATCAGGATGAGACAGGGGCAAGCGCCACCGTCATGGGCGACTCCCGGGTTCCTTTTGAGGGGCTCCTCAGGTTCACCCTCTCTGGTGGGGGAGAGGTGCTCAATATCACTGAGAAGAAGACCCCAGTCCTTCTCTCCGGGGATGATGAGACGGTGGAGATCACCTGGAATTCTACCCTCGAGCCGGGGGTCTATCAGCTACAAACCGCCCTGATCGGGCAGGATGGCAGCATAGTAGACCTGCAGGAGAACATCATCGAGGCCAAGCCGATAGTAGTGAGAAGCAATGCGGATGAGACAAAGAGCTCAGGCCTTCCAGCCGGTCTCGCTGGAGTGGCAATGCTGGCCATAATCCTCTTCCGAAGAATGAGAAGACAGAGCCAATTGATGAATTAGAGGATGCTACATGGTACATGCTGTCTTCTGCCTGGTGAGCGCCCTGACCATAATGGCTGCGGTCGTACCCCTGGCTTGTGCGGGGGAAGTGCCGAAGGGCAACGAGAATACGACCGCAAATATCACCGCGAATATGACATCCAATACTACATTGAACGCCCAAGGAAGCATCATATCGAATGAGACCAGGAATGCCGCCGTAGAAGGCAAGGTCCTGCGTGCTGGAAGCGAGAGCACAAAGGCCCCAAAGGTTTTGGGATGGAAGAGCAGCCGCCGAACAGCTGGCATCAAGATTGGCCTTGAGACGAAATCCGAACTCAACCTCAGCCAGCGGCAGGGATCGGTATCGAAATTCAAATTCAATTCAGATATCTACACCCCGTTCTTCATCCAGAATCAGTACATGAGAACCAAGCCCTCATATATAACTCCGGATAATCTCTCCACCAGAGAGGTCTACAGCATTTCCGGATATCCACTGGTCATGCTTTCCAGCAGCATACCTTAGGGGCCAAAGGATCTGAGCAATCGCATTCATGCAAAAAAAAGACGAATCAAAAGAGACCTTCAGAGGTACTTTTGAATCTTTGCCACCAGCGAGGGCTTGGGATAGGCGCCCACAAGCTTATCGATGAGCTTTCCATCCTTGAAGATCATCAGGGTGGGTATCGCCGAGATCCTGAACCTATTGGCGGTCTGAGGATTCTCATCCACATTCAACTTGCCAAAGACCACCCGTCCCTTCATCTCTGCAGCCAGCTCCTCGATGATCGGGCCGATCATGCGGCAGGGGCCGCACCACTCCGCCCAGCAGTCCAGGATCAGGAGAGGGTACTGGTTTGAAGCGGCATCAACGGTTGCATCTGTGATTATGATCGGCTTTCCAGGTTGTTCTATGGTTGGCTCATGGGGTTTGTTAATCTCGCTCATCATCTTCTCCATTTTCTTTTTCTTAATCTCTTCCAGCTCGTCCAAGCTCAATCCTCCAAGCTCTTTATAGCTTTGATGATCAGTGATTTGAAGTGGTCCAGCTCCATGGGCATGATGGTGAAGGGAAGGTTGGTGAAATCGAAGAACTCCAAGAGCTCCTCTTCCCTCTCCTGAGCATCTTTCATAGTATCGATATAAACCGAACCCTTGAATGAGCCCATATGCAGGCGTGCTATCTCCGGATCCCAGCCCAATCGCTTGAATATATCCTTCCAGGCATCCAGCCAGCCTGGGGAGAGGTAGAAGAAGAGGCCCTCGCGTGCCTTCTTCTCTACGGCCTGGCGGGATATGAAGGCATCCACACAGTTCTGACAATCCATTAAGGCGGCATGGTAGGGTTTCAGGATCGCATCCATCTTGGGATGGCACTGTCCATAAGCCACTATAATCCCCTGGCTGCCATCCGATGAAGCTCTCTTCAACTCCTCTTCCAGGGCATCCTTAAGCTCGTCGAAATCAACATGCAGGCCAGGGCCCAGGTAGCGAGCTTTAAAGGGAAATCCGAGATCGGCTCTCAATCTCTCGATCTCATCCTTGAAGATGCCGCAGGCGATGATTGTGTACATGGCTGGAGCGTTCTATATCATCTATAGGATAAATCTGTGATCCTCGATACTGCATTAATCATTCATAATCTTTATCTAGAATAAATGGCAAGTGCAAGTGTCAGAGCCTCATGAATCTATTGCCACTGGGAAAGTTGGGGGCCAGATGCACGCCAGAGGGCAGAGCAGACTTTGGCGTATTCTTGCCCTGGGTATCGGATTCAGATGGAGTTGGGCTCGGGGTTAAGCTCATCCATGAGAATGACCAGTTCCTTCAAGATGTTCCGGCAAAGACCTTCGAGATGGAATGCTCTATTGATCCGAATTATGGAGAATACTGGCACGGCCAGGTGGAGATAGACGCCTCTGAGAAGCCCCATAAGAAATCCGCCTGGGGCAAGCCGGGAAGATATGTATACCGCTATTTTCTGGAGAGAAGGAATAATGAGCCCATCGACTGGATCATAGACCCCTATGCCAGGGAGTTTGGCATCGGGAAGCTTTCCGCTTTTACATTAGGCTACGAGCCTCATATCTGGAGCGATGAAGAAGAGCTATGGAAGACTCCCAGGCAAGAGGATCTCATAGTCTATGAGCTGATGATCAATGAGTTCGGCGGGGACATGAGGACTGCCACCCGCCATCTGGAATACCTGCAAGACTTGGGAGTCAACTGCATAGAGATCATGCCGGTCACCAATATATCCAACACCACAGACTGGGGATTTCTGCCCATCGGCTACTTCGGGGTGGACGAGAGGTTTGGCAAAAGAAGAGATATGCAGAGGCTGATCGACTCCGCCCATCAAAAAGGGATAGCTGTGATCCTGGATATGGTCTACGGCCATACGGACAGCCTATTTCCCTACTCCTACCTCTACCGAGAGATGGGCTTTGGGGAGAATCCGTTTCTGGGGTCCTTCGCCAAAGACCTCTTCGGAGAGAGCACCGACTTCAATCGAGCCCTAACCCGGGACTTCTTCTATACGGTCAATCACCACTGGCTGAGCACCTATCACGTGGATGGGTTCAGGTACGACTGCGTTCCCAACTACTGGGACGGACCCACGGGCCTGGGTTATGCCAATCTGGTCTATCAGACCTACAAGCTGGTCTTTGGAATGAGAGGATCTCAGGACCATTGGCAGAGGTTCTTCGAGGGGGATGAGATCCACCTTATCCAGTGTGCAGAGCAGCTGGAGGAGCCGGTGGAGGTGCTGGATAAGACCTACAGCAGCAGCACCTGGCAGAACCAGACCTTTGATGCTGCCATTGCCGTGGCCCGAGCCGAAGCCAGTGAATTAGCGGGCCGTCTGACCTATCTTGGCCATCGGCTGGGCCTTGTCGGCTATCCAGCGAAGGAGAAGATCAATGAGGACACCATCCAGAAGAGCGCCCTGCAGTATATTGAGAACCACGACCACTACCGGTTCGTCTGCAACTTCTGCACCATCAGCAGGGATGACAACGATCTACTGAAGGAGGGGGACAGAAGGTATTGGTACAAGGTCCAGCCCTATCTGATAGCGATCATGACTGCCAGGGGGATTCCCCTGATCTGGCAGGGCCAGGAGCTGTGCGAGAACTACTTCCTCCCGGAGAGCGGCATGGGGAGGGTGGTGATTTTCCGGCCGATGAGGTGGGACTACTTCTACGATCCCATTGGAAAGAGGACCATCTGGCTGACCAGAAGGCTGATGAAGCTGAGACGGAAGGCGCAGTTCCTGAGGGGGGAGCACTGGTTTTATGATGATCCTGAGAGATACCAGTCCCGAGGACTGCTGCTCTTCTCCCGGCGGGCAGGTGACGCTTTCAGCCTGGTGGCCCTTAACTTCACAGATAGCGATCAGAAGGCATACTTCTCCTTCCCGCTGGGAGGCGATTACTATGAGGAGATTCATGGGGAGGACAGCTTCAGGGCAGGGGCAGGGGAGTGGCTAGAGATCTGCATCCCCAGCAACTACGGGAGGATCTGGACCGTCGAGGGCGGTGAATGAAGATCACTCGCCTGGTAGACAGGTTGATCACACCCTGGGCCGACACGGCTCGGACGATATGAGGCCGGAATGGATCAGCAGCCTGGATGAATCGGAGGGAGGGATCCCCGGACATTATTTATGCGAAGCTGAGTATTAGCCCCCGATACAATGAATAAGCCCTTTCCCGATCCATCCCTCGGCATGAGGCATGACCTCCATCCAGGGGATATCGGATATATCATATACATGCACGGCATCTTCCATGCTCTCGAGCAGGGCTGGGACCATACGTTTGAGGTTTATGTGGCTGTGCCTTTGGCGGAGTTTGCCCAGTCCAAATCCAGCCGGGAGAAGATATGGATCCTGGAGGAGGGTGATCGGATCGCGGGCTCGGTGGCCATAGTCAAGCGCACAGAGGAGGAGGCTCAGCTTCGCTGGCTTCTCCTGGAGCCGGAGATCCGGGGGCGAGGAATCGGCAAGTGGCTGGTGGAAGAGGCCCTGGATTTCAGCCGCATCTCTGGGTATGAATCGATCTTCCTCTGGACGGTGGAGACCCTTTACATAGCAGCAAATCTCTATCGATCGGTGGGATTTGTTCAAAGGGAGAGGCTGACTCATGAGATCTGGGGGAGCACGGTAACCGAGGTCAAGTACGAGCTGCCATTGTAGGCACCTTTCTGGCCTGCTTGGAGAAAGGATGGAGAAACGGCCTGGGCAGCAAAAAAAGAGATTCGTCGCTCCATCTCCATCCATTGCTCAGGCTAACCTATTATCATGCCCTTATGGGTCATCTTGGGCTTGATCAGATCGCTACTGGGAGTCATCAGTGGATGGTCATCCTGGCCATCATACTCAAAGCTGTGGCTGGCATCGCCCAGGCCGTTGCCATCCGAGTCATTACCCTTATAGTCAGACCAGTAGTTTCCCAATAGGCCGGTGTAGCTCTTGCCTGCAGATGAGTAGCTGATCTGTTCAGGAGAGTGCCAGATGTTCTCTGAATCAGAGGACAGGGCATTCTGGAGGTTATCTATAAAGTCGTTCAGATAGATTGTGTTTTGGTTTGATTCGCGCAGGTAGATCCCGATTGAGTTGCCTGTCACATTGTTATTTGTCACTGTATTTCCCGAGCAGCCATTGAGAAGGCCGATTCCCTCCTCTTTGCTGCCAATGGCCCGGTTCTCCTGAATGATGTTATCTCTTGAGCCCTTGATGGCGATTCCATGATCGTTGCTCAGGGCGGCGTTATTGAGGATGGTGTTGTTGTGGGAATAGTAGAGGTATATGCCCATGGATGCGCCGGATGCAGTGTTGCCCTCGATGATGTTCTCGTCCGAGTGGGCCAGCATGATGCCGTCGCTGGAGAGAAGGCCCATCACCCCCTGGCAGCGGACGGAGGCATTGTTGTTGACGATCTTATTTTTATCTGAGACCATGAGGTAGATTGCAGCTCCACATGCCTCTATGGTGTTATTGCTGATCGTGTTGTGGCTGGAGGTGACGTCAATCCCGTCTCCATTCGGGTTCACTATTCTAAATCCGCTTATCTGGCTGTTGTTTGCGGTCATGAACACCGATCCGAGGATAGATCCGGCGTCTATTACCGGCATGCCCTCTCCAGAGTCGATGCCCATCAGGGCAACCTCCTTTTTAATATCCAGGGTTCCCTGGTAGGTGCCGCTCATAACCTCGATGATGTCGCCTGTGCGGGCCTGATCGATGGCCTCCTGAATGCGTTCCCCAGGTTGGACGGTGATGGTGGCCGCCAGAGCCGATCCGCATATCAGGAAGAGAATCAGGATGAGAGATACAATCTCCCCCGACCTCTTGATACCAGAGCAAAAAACCTTCTTTATCATCGATGTTATCTAGACGGCAGGGAATAAGAAATTTTTCCTCTGGACAGGGGGTTGCAGCTGATCTGGAAGGAAAACACGACAAGATATCGCAGGAAGCACCATTTCCATGCAGAGGATCGAGACGTCATAGTTCGAATTGTAGGCTGCTCTGAAATCCTTGCTTGGCGACATGTCTACTATCGTTGGCATTGATGATCAAGTCTTAAATAGCATGAGACGAAAACTATACATATGCTTGAGAGTCTGGAACGCAAAGACCGAAAGCGACCCATTCCCTACGAGTCTGATGTTGAGAAGACCGATGAGGAGATTGTAGAAGGCTTGATGGAGATAGCAGCTCTTTCGCTTACCGATGTACTGGAAGATGAGCCAGCGTATGAATGAGGATTTTAAAAAAGGTGATATAGTCTTAGCACCTCTTTCCTATTCAGATCTGGTTAATGACAAGCTCCGGCCTTCGCTGGTTTTGTATCATGATATCGATGTGAGGCAACTCACTGTAGCATACATATCAAGCAAAGTTCCCGCCAACCCAAGCCTTTGCGATATTGTGATCTCGCTGGGCACTCCTATGAGCATTAGGGGGGTCTAATATATCCTTCTGTGGTTAAGGTCCATTGGATCACTATTGTCAAGAGAATCATGGTGGAAAGGAAATTGGGCGAAGCCAATGAGGAGCTGAGAAAGAAAATAAATAAGATTTTGCCGCAGGCCCTTTCAATCTGAGAACGATCCGATGAGCATTCCAAAGCATGATGACAGCTAGACAAGCTATGAAGGGGTGGATTGAGGGATTGATATTGATATTGAAAACATGAACATGTGCAATCTTAGGCGCCATAGTTATTGGAACTATCTCACCCCAGCGCCAGATCGAGGCCACCCACCATCAGATAAATGCAGGGGATACTACGATCATTAAGGGCTCCGCAACCAGAAATCCCAATAACTGGATTTTCGAAAGTGGCCCCGAATCATAACCTGACAATGCACAATACCCTCTCAAGTCCGATAATCATATCTCTTTCGAGCGCGTATAAGACCATCATGAAACTGATTTATCCCTTATTCATTCTTATAATAGCGATAGCGGCGCCGTCAACCTGTCAAGAGAATGCAGAGGAATGGCTGGAAAGAGGCAATGAGCTCTTTAGCCAGGGGGATTACGAAGAGGCCATTGAGGCATACGATGAAGCCCTCCGGCTGGATCCAGAGAATCCCGTGGCATGGAGCAATAAGGGCACAGCACTCATCAATCAGAGAAGATACGAGGAAGCTATACAGGCCTTTGATGAAGTCATAAGGATAGACCCAGAGCTTGCTAGTGCCTGGAGCTATAAAGGCGGCGCACTCCATGAGCTGGGGGAATATGATGAGGCGATTGTCGCTCTTGACCAGGCCATAGGTCTGGAGCCGGAGAATGGCTCGATCTGGAGCCTTAAGGGATCTGCTCTCTATTTTCAGGGAGAGTACGATGAGGCCCTCACTGCGATTGAAGAGGCCATAAGGCTGGAGCCGGATAGTACTATTGCCTGGTCCCTTAAAGCTGATATTCTTTATGAACAGGGCGATTACCAGGAGGCCATAACTGCAGTCGATGAGGTCATAAGGCTGATGCCAGACTATCCTGCTGCCTGGAGCAATCGGGGCGAACTTCTCTGGCGACTGGAAAGGTATGATGAGTCTTTGGAGGCACTGGACAGGGCGATCCAGCTCGATTCCGATCTTGCCGACGCCTGGTACAACCGTGGCGAAGCCCTCAAGGCTCAGGGTCGGGACGAAGAGGCAGATGTTGCCTATACCAGAGCGAAAGAGCTGGGGTATTCCAGTTGAGTCAAGAACGGCAATCGATGCATCTCGATAGGCCAACTCGGGAAGTCCCCATCCTTTAGAGAGGTCTCCCGGATTGCGAGTCCGGGGGAGTTGCGA
>NZ_DAIK01000032.1:0-3101 GCF_002496085.1 Methanosaeta sp. UBA458
TGTGCGGGCTTTGAGCACAAAGCTCACAAGGGGAGGCAAAGGAGCGAAATAGGATCATACTTCCGTATCAGACATCAATTCTCAGATACCTTGCCAATATCTTATCCTTGTATTTTATGCAGGTATTATCCTTGACTTCAATCTCTCTGATTAACGAAATCATCTCGCTGTATCCCAGGACTTGTCTTATGGCCAGCAGTGTTAAGAGATCCTTCATATCCAGAACGGCAATTCCATTCTTTTCCGCAAATCGAATTACCCTCCGGTCATCAGTCAAGAATGTTGCCTTCTTTTCCCGGCAAATGCTCAAACCTTCTGCTTCGCCATAATGCACGGTGCTATCTGTTGAGATATCCTTAAACGCCTTGAGATCATCTCGGTCAATTGTGATAACCGGAAGCTGTTCGAAGATCCGATCAGGAAAGGAATAACCGGCACGCTTAGCCCTCATGAGCTCTGCGTAAACTGAGTTGGTTATACAGAAGTTCGCATCCGGGAAGGCTTTACTCAAGATATCGATGCGATCGACCTTGGCAAGCATGCTTGCTACATCGCAATCGATGATAATCATCGTCGTCATATGAGGCCCAATCTGGCCAGTCGGAACAGGCTCTCCTCATCCGTCCCACCTACCTCGAGTTTAATGGACCTGGAGGCCAGCACGTCCTTAAACTCTTCCATGCAAAGCCCTGCTATTTCAGCCGCCTTCCAGAGGCTGACCTTCTCATTCCTGTAAAGATCAATAGCTATCTCGATTCGGAGGCCCGGCTTCATAGATAATAGAGCTCTCAATGCATCCTTCAATAGCTCCTCTCGGGACTTATAAATCTCAGTTCGCATCAGAGCATCAATTTCGTCATTCGCAGATGCCATTGTCAGGTACAACTCCATGTATGAATAACCATAAGATCGATCCCATCTATCATGAGCGCTCACGAATACTTAATTGGCTCTTGATCATTTACGATAATCCTTCCCGCTCTGCCGTCTCCAAACGGATTCTTCCACCCATTCCCCTGCTGCATCATCCGCTTTGCATTCTCAACCATCCGCAGAGCATCAGCCCCAGCAAGAACGTTGGACTTTACCTCCAGGGCCTCTGGCCTCTCAGTGTTATCTCGCAGCGTCACGCAGGGCACGCCCAGGATGCATGTCTCCTCTTGCACTCCGCCAGAGTCGGTCAGCGCCAGCCGGAGACCACGTGCGGGCTTTGTGTCTTTTTTTAAATTTGCTTAGATTATCCCTTTGGCTCTCAGGGCAGATTTAACCTCGGCCATGTCGCTCTTCAATTCGACAATATCGGTTTCAAGTACTCGATCCATCTTCCGGTTCACGTCTTTGACTTCGATAATAAGATCATCTTGTTTATCGAGCATCTGATCCATCTTTCCGCCCAGGCGATCGTTCATGTTTCTGACTTCGTCAAGAAGCTCATCCTGCTTGCCAAGCATTTGGCCCATCTTTCCGCCTAGGTTATCGTTCATGTTGTTGACCGCAAATAGCAGCTTCTTTAGATAGACTGCTGCCGTGTCAAGCCTGGTATCGGTCTCGCCCTTTGCCACCAACTTGCCGAACTGGTCGAACTCACCGCTTGCAGAAGAGTAATTCTTTTCAATCGATGAGACGTGGATCAGGGCATTTTTAATGTCCATTGCGCTCTCAAACCATTTGAGCTTTTCACCCTCGCCTTCGGCTACTATCTTCACCCGGCCATCCTTCAAATTCACAACCATGCCCTTCAGGCCCAAAGCAATGGCCATGTCGATTACCCTGGCCCGATAGCCTACCTCCTGAACTCTGCCGGATACAAATGCCGTGAGCCTCATCGTCATATACAGTTTCCACGCTCTTTGTATTTGGTCCTATCTATGCTATGTGGTTCTATTGCGTAATTAAAAGATTTTTTATTTTATGGCTACGATTATTAACCGCAGAGGCGCAGAGTTCGCAGAGACGTGAAATTCATCTTATTAAAGCACTTGAAAAAGGATCGCATATTTGCTTCTTAGCAATAAGCGTCTCCGTTCGTTCGTCCTCAGCGCGCTCTGCGACTCTGTGGTTCTATTCTGTAAACAACATCGCTGAATTATGCGGGTGGGTCCGGCAGAGATTATAGCCTCTGTTCCTCTGCGCCTCTGTGGTTGGGTCAGTGCATCGCGGTCCACCACAGAAGGCACGAAGATATAGAGTTTTTGCGATTCAAGTTCACCAAATCTAAATAGCCTTCGCTACATAGCAGGCGCCTCTTATCATCTCAGGATGAAGCCCACTTCGCCTTGATATGCTCGGGAGAAGGAGCCATCCATCAATTCAGCGCACTGCCTGGTAAATCATCTCTCCTGGGTTGTCTCTTGCTGCAGGCCGTTGCCGCTAAGAACTGTAATTCTTGCAGGTGACCAGCTAGCTCCGGCCCTAATACTATGCTGAATTACTGATGATGATTAGTATCCAAGGGATCGAGCAACATTAAAAAAGATTTCGGTCAATTATGCTGTCTGGCTGCTTGGGTTTATACCATATTCGCTATCTGATCCTGGCATGAATTACTACTAGCTCTCATGATATTGAATTAAAAAAACAAAATATAATGCAATATTGCCCCATCCGCAATCTAACTGGGAACATTCATCAAAGGATATCTATAAAATTATAATCAAGGATTGCCATTCCCCTCATGCACCGAATGACTGAAACACATCTGGCACTAAACTGAGATTGAGCGCGTCAAATATCAGTTTGAATCAGGTAGGTCAGCCAAACTAGATCTCAGAACTCCCGATATGAGGTTGTGCAGGGAAGTCCTGTACGTAAAATCTGGAACGGCAAGCGTCGAAGCCCTGAAACAATCGCCCTGGGGCGGCATGGCGTTGGTCGAGAGACCATAGATGCCTGCGACTTCAGTCGCGGGAGCCGTCACTACTGCCCTTATACTTCTCCCACTGAAATTAACAGCCACAGATTCCACAGATCCACCCAATCCTCATTCCATCCTGCCCACCTCCAATGGCCGTCGTCCTCTGTGCGATCTCTACTCTGCGGTTTTATCCCGCAACCAACAGTTTTTTTTATTTTTTCGACAACGATTATTAACCGCAGAGACG
>NZ_DAIK01000167.1:0-2111 GCF_002496085.1 Methanosaeta sp. UBA458
TGGTCGATGCCGCCATCCAGCCGGGGGATGGAATGGCACCGACCTCCAGAAGAGTGGTGATAGCGGGGGACGCCCTGCCCACTTTAGGCAACTACCAAAAGAGGGTTCCTCCAGCGCTGCACTACGATCGCGCCCTGGCCGTGGCCAGCATGAACAAGATTATAGAAATGGCGGATATCGTCATACCCGGCCACGACCGTCCGTTTTCCCTTCGGGAATAGAGCCTGGAACGATTTGTTGGCCTACAGATAAAATAGCGCCGAGGGTGAGATTCGAACTCACGAGACCCTTGCGAGTCACCAGCTATCCAGGAGAAACTCACTCCAGGCTGGCGCCCTACCGCTAGACGACCTCGGCACAGGTTTGGATTTTTGGTTTTATCGCTTCGTTTCCGGCTGGGTGGAGCCGTCCCTTTCAGCCAGCTTCCACGCCTTCGGATAGGTGCCCGGCTCCATTATTACCCTTTCGGTCGCAGCCACGATTCCAGACTTTGAGGCAAGCATCTCCTCGCTCGAGAGCTCCGCCTGGGCAACGGCCACTGCTTCTCCTTTCAGCGTGAAGAGCACCACACCATCGCCCCGATTGATCTCCGTCTGCAGACTTAATAGGCCGGGGGCAGCAAGGGGCGCGCCATGACATATGGCATCCACCGCATTGTCCGCTATCACCAGTCGGGGCAGATGCACTAAAGCTGCCTCCACCGGCAAAATCACCCTGCGAAGCAGGTTCTCATTCCCTGTCTCCATATATTTTACATGGGCATCTATCAGCTGGTGCAGGGTGACCAGGGTTTCATCCTCGCGAAAAGGACCGGCCCGGGTCCGGCGCAGCTCCTCCATGTTCGCCCCCGTGCCCAGGGCAAGGCCGATATCGTAGCATAGCTTTCTGATGTAGGTTCCAGCTTCGCAGCCCACCCTCATCAGCACATGCTGCCCCTCGATCTCCAGCACCTCCAGATAATAGATGGTCCTGGTGCGCAATTCCTTGACCACGGATGACTTCAGGGGAGGTTTTTGCAGTATGGGTCCGACAAACTGACCGCAGACATCGGTGATCCCCTTTTTGGGCACTGGCTTATGAACATGCATCAGGCAGATGTACTCCTTTCCCGCCAGAAGAAGGGTATCCATAACTCTTGTTGCATCCCCCAGGAGAACGGGCAGGATGCCAGTCACCTTGGGATCGAGAGTGCCGCTATGTCCAGCCTTCTCCACCTCAAGAATCCTCTTCACCCAGGCCACAACCTCATGGCTGGTCGGCCCGGAGGTCTTGTCCAGATTGATCGCCCCTAAACGAAGGTGCATCTCCAGGCTCCGCTCGAGAGGTGGAGTGCCATAAGCGGGATCTGTCTTACCATTCCTTTTGACCAGGACCGACCTCTTCTTGTCCGCAGGAAGGGTCTTGGAGCCGGATGCGACATATGCACCTTTTTTTTCAGGAAAAGAGGAGCGCGGTCGAGTGGAAGACGAATGTCTATCAGACCGGTTTGAGGATTTTGAGGGTGGCCGGGAGCCTCGATCTCCGGATGACGATGAACCCTCCCTTTTAGGCCTGTGAATCACGGACATTGCCTTGACCTCGCCGCCGCCAGCACTATGGCCAAAGTTCCCGATTCATTGAACCTGCCCGTATCCACCACCAGATCGTATACGTTGAGGTCATTGATGTCGATGTTATAGTATTTCTTGTACCTGCGGGCCTCGCTCTCCTCCCGCAGCCTCGTCTCCTGACAGGCATCCTCCAGCAGCTTGGACTCCCGCTTGGATATGCGCTCCGCTCTTGTCCTCAGATCGGACTTCAAGAGAACTTTGAGATCGGCATCCAGAAGGTGCCCGGACAATCTGCCCTCGAAGACTCCCTGTCCCTCTCTGGCCAGAGACCTCTGGGCATCATCGATCAGATAATCGATCTCCGGTCCCTTCTCTGCCATGCGGTTCATCTCCTTGACTGATATGTTCTTCTCGCTGGCGATCTTGCGGAACAGCTCCCCTGAGTTGACCCAGGAGAGGCCAAGCTGGACAGAAAGAGCCCGGGCCAGGGTGGTGGTCCCAGTGCCCGGCGAGCCGCTAACGGTGATTATCATATTATCATCTTCAGCTCATGCTCCCTAT
>NZ_DAIK01000167.1:2179-19131 GCF_002496085.1 Methanosaeta sp. UBA458
ATCGGCCCCAGAACCATTTCGGTGATACCATGCGTCCCCCAGAAGGGAAAGGTCATGGTGATTCCACCGGAGTTATGAATGTAGAAATATATCCACATAAAGAGGGGAATAGATATGATGCCGATGTAGAGCATGGGTTTGAACTGCATCTGCATCATCTTTCCTTGTTCCGAGACCATCTTCATCTGCTCAGTCTGCAGAGACTGAACCTTAGCCTGGTCCCCAGCCAGCTGAGCTGCCTTCATGTTGGTCTGCAGGGCTCTCATCTTCTCCTGCTGGCGACGCATAAAATCCCAGTCCATGGTATACTTCTGAACCAGGCTGGCATAAAGGCCGGTAATGGCCGCCAGGATGAAGAGGATGACCGGAAAGGACAGCCCCGTCTGAGGCAACCATCCCAGAAGGTGATCCATGACCTGCCCTAAGAGGTTCCTGTAATCCTCGATCATCACCCCGAAAAAAAAGAGGATGCCCAGTACCAGGGCCGCTCTGTCCAGAGTACTGGACATGGATTGCTTCATGCAGAAGCTCCAAAGAACTTCTGCATCATCGGGTACATCTCCTGAATCTGCTCGCTGGCTATCTGCTCATAGAGCCGGTAGACAATGCTCACCGCCAGAAGAAGACCTGTGCCTCCCGCACCACCCAGGGTTCCCATAAGGCTGGCAATCAGGGTCAAGACCCCAATGATCACGCCGCCGATCACAGTCACCTTGGGAATGTACCGTTCCATTAGCTTCTCAATTGAAGCAGGATTCCTCCTGTAACCGGGGACCTGCAGTCCTGAGTTATGGATCTTGGCAGCGACGCTCTTGGGCCCCATTCCAGTGGTCTCAATCCAGAATATGGCGAACAGAATGCCGCCGATGATCAGGAAAGCGGAATCTGTGAGCACATGCAAGAGGATCTGATAGCCGGCAATGGGCGAGAATCCAAGCTCTGCCATCCCCGCTGTAGAGGTGGTCACCATGCTGGGAATCCAGTCTTCCGGCCCTCCTATGGGCGAGAGGTAATACATGAGCCCTGATACCGGCTGGGGTGATTGTCCGCTGATGGCAGCGCCGGTGGCGGCATCAAACTGGGATTGAGATATGAAATTGCCCAGGAGGCTGGAGTAGCCGGTATAGACCGTGGTCACACCCTCGCCAGTCACAGTAGCTGTGGAGACTGTTCCAAGCCTTGATGCCAGCAATGCCCCCAGCATCTCGATGTTGGCCTGAATAGCCCTTACCAGGATCATGGGAAGGACTGATGCATAGACCAGCTTTACCGGGAACCGGCCTCTTGCACCCCGCACCCGGCTGTGGGCCAGAGGAATTTCAATTCTCGTAGACTCCACCAAAACGACCAGCAATATGATCAGAATGGTGGATATGAGGGCCAGAATTCCTCCGGTGATCATGATAAACCGGATGCCTTCAGAGGTGAAGAGAGTATCAAAGCTGATCAGCTGCAGCCTGATGATATCAATCCACTTGGGGATGATCCCCACCGAGAGGCCGGCTTCGCCTGTAGCTGGATTGATCAGACCGGTGACCAGCTGCTGGCTGATTCCCGCCACGATGAACAGGCCCACTCCTGATCCTACGCCCCATTTGGACACCACCTCGTCCATATAAACAATAAGGGATCCGCCAATAAAGACCTGAATAAATATCAATAAGGATATTATGCCCAGGGATACGCCTAAAGCGTTCGCCACTCCCTCGTCAGGCAGGAGATAGCCGCCCAGCACCTGGGGCAAGCCTTCAACGGCAACCATCAGAAAAACCAGAGCCTTTTGGGTGCCCTGATAGATGGCCTGATCCCGGGGATCGCTCAGATTGAGCTTGATGATCTCCGCTCCAACCAGAAGCTGGAGCACAATGGATGCGGTAACGATGGGACCGATGCCCAAAAGCATCATCGTGCCGAAGGATCCGGCGAAAAAGGCACGGTAAGAGCTGAAGAGGTCTATAGATGCCGCAGAGAGGCCAAATAGAGGTATGTTTCCAAGGATGAAGTAAAGGAGCAATATGGCCAGAGTCCAGCTTAGCTTTCTCTTAAAATGGACGTGCCCCGTGGGCCGTTCCACCGAAGGGAGCCGGCGCACAAAGGGCTCTATCGCATAAAAGAAACTTTGCTGGTTCATACTACTACTGCCTGACCACCAGCAGCCTCGATCTTGCTCTTAGCCGTGGCAGTGAATCCTAAAGCCTTAACCTCCAGCTTCCGGGTTACCCTACCTCGACCGAGAACCTTCAATTCATTGATCTCAACCTTGCCGTCCTGGCCGGCCAGCTGGTCCAGCTCATCGACATTGACCACATCTACCTCCTCAGCTAAAGGCAGCCGGACGAAGCCATGCTTACCCATTTCGGTGCCAAGAAGGATGGATCTCATGAAGTGATGCTTGCATTTGCCTGAATCTCCACGGCCGCCACGGGTTCCTCCTCCGCGCATGTTCTTGTGCTTGCCGTGGTAGGTTCTATGACCTCTCTTTTCTTTGGTCTTTGGTCTAACCATTTTTTCTACCTCATCCTCTTGATAAGATCCGCCAAATTCTGGTGGAATCCCAGATCTCCACCCTGTTGAGCGGTCTTCTTGGTAGTTCTTAAGCCCTTCCGAGCAGGGTGCAGCCTGAATATGGGCTTGATTTGCAGATCTTTCAGACTGGCAGAGCCGGAGTTGATGGCTTTGGCCAGTTCCTTAAAAGATGAATAAGGTGTATTCTCCTTTAAATACTGCTCTGTCAGGCGTCGGTTGGCGCTCAGCCTGCCCCTTCTCTCTAAGAGCATAGCCAGAGTATCATCATCGATCTCGCCCCAGGCCACGTAGTCCTTGACCTTCTGGATCATGCCCCGGTAATGGGGGTCTTCTTTGACCACAACGCAGTGGTTGACCCTATGAATATGGAGCATAGCCAGGGTGTCCTTGATCTCCGGCCTGAGGTTCACCTCCCCTCTCAATCTCACTATGGCAAACATCTTCAGGCCCTCACAGTTATGGTATTGATGAGCGCGTTGTATGTCGCTTTAGCGAAGTTGATGGTGGTCCTGGTGGAGCCTGCGGTCCTGGTCCAGACATCCTTGATTCCGGCCATATCCATGACCTTCTTGCTGGTATCTCCGGCTGCAATGCCCAAGCCACGAGGCGCTGGGATGAGCACTACCCGAACGCTTCCGGACTCGCCCACTACCTGATAGGGCACAGTGTGAGGCTGGCCGCAACCACATTCCCAGCTGCCGCAGCCCCGGTTCACCTTCATAATGTTCCTCTTGGCGTTATCGATGCCCTTTTTGATGGCCTTTCCCACCTGAACATCCTTTCCCTCGCCAAGACCAATGTAGCCGTCTCTGTTGCCCACAATGACTGTGGTTCTGAACTTGACCCTCCTTCCGGAGTCAGTCATCCTCTGAACCATGTTGATATCCAGAACCTCATCCTCGAGCCCTGGAATGAGCGCATCTATCAGTCCGGCCTCTTTTATGGGCAGGCCGGATGCAATGGCCTCATCGAAAGTGGTTACCTGACCCTCATAGACCAGCTTTCCAAGCCTCGTCTTGGGGACCCACTCCTCTTGGTAAAAATCGCGTTTCTTCTTCTGATCCATACACTCACCCCAGTATCTTCTCTCTAGCAGCCTCGAACTGGGCTACGGTGTCTTTTCCAGTAAAGCTCTTTATGTGCTCCCCACGGATCCTCTCCTCATCCGGGAAGATCTCGGGGCTGTGGGGCACATCTACTCCTGCATCTACTACCCCCTTAATGGCGGCATAGATCCTGTTCCCTTTGGTGGAGGCATGCAGCCCTATGTCTGCTACTCCTCCTTCTACCCCAATAGCTAGCATCTTCTTGCCGAAAAGCAGGCCTGTAAGGTATGCTGCAGGCAGATTGCCGACAGCTGAGGAGAAGCCGAATCCTTTGAGCTCCCGGGAGTTGACCGTCAGCAGGGTCTTGTCACCCTCAAGCTCTGCCACCACCAGCTGCAGAGTGGTGCTGGCATTGCTCTTCCTGACTACAACTCTCGGTCTCTTGGATAGCAGTAGCTTGTATCTGACATGATAGTTGGTCTTGCCCTCTTTCCTTCTGCGGAGAGGAACCTTATATCTCGGTCCAGTTGCCAAGTCACTCACCCCGAGCAAGGCCCTTGGCCTTTATAAAGGAATTCATATGCGCTGTGCTCCTGTACTCTCCACCCTTGGATTTGCGGTAGAGCAGTCGGTAAGCATGCCGGTCGATCTGACCAGTATCCCGCAGCTCCCTGAGCCTCTTTCGCAGAGCCCGGATCTTGGTCATCCACAGCTCTTTGCGTGGGCTGCGAGCGCCTTTGGCACCCCTTCTGTGTCCAGGTCCCTTGCAATGGCCGTAGGCTCTCTTGGCATTCTTGGCCCTGATCCTTCCCCGGCTGTTGCCCTTCTTGGGCTTGGCTTTGATGTTGCCATCGCTGATCTGAGAGCGAATATCCTCCCGGGTGATAGCATCGCCCAGGGCGCCTGCCAACTCAGGATCGGGATTGATCCAGACCCGACTCTCGCCGATATTCAGCTCAGATGCCGCCAGCCTTCGCTGGGTGGTAAATCCCGGCATGTTCAGGCCCCTCCTTTGGGATTGAGGATCTTGAGCCCCATCTCCGCAGCCTTAGCCTGAATATCCAGCCGTTTTTTCATCCCCACGGCAGAGGCAATACGCACTGCGCAACCTTGAGCGGCTGCCAGCTCTGCCACATTGTTCACCCTAATCTCAGCCATTCCGCTGGGATGATATCCTCGAACGGCCTTTGGGCTTCCAAAGCCAGGTTGGACAACCCGGCCTTTGGCAGCTATATGCTGCCTGAGCTTATTGTGCAGGCCACGGGGCTTTCGCCAACTTGTGCCAAGCTTCTTCTTTTTATGTGAATCATGAAAGTTGAACTCGGGCTTCTTGGACTTCTGCCTGGTTCTGACTCTTAGCAATCTTTCTGCCATCCGAATTCACCTCTTGTCTATCAGGTATATCCCATCCTGGAATATCCTGACATCGAAGCCATGCACCCTGGTCGCCTGTTCGATATTGGCCATGGTCTGGCCAACATTCTCCTTGTCGATGCCTGTAATCACGACTTCGTCTTTGCCTATCTCGACCTTGGTTCCCGGCAGAACTCGAGCAGATCGAGACTTCCTCTCGCCGAGGAAGTTGTTTATGATCAACTCATCGGAAGCTGCCTTGAGCTGGATGGGGAAGTGAGAGTACACGACCTTCATCCTGTACTCATATCCTTTAGTAACGCCGGTAACCATATTGTTTATGTGAGAGGCCAGCGTTCCCACCATTGCTCTGTGGCGCTTGCGGTCGACCCTGGAATTTACGATCACCTGAAGATCCTCTTTGCGGATCTCCAGGTCGGGATAGGAGAGCGTCCGGGATAACTCGCCTTTTGGCCCCTTAACCGTGACGACATTCCTGTCCACGGAGACTGTAACTCCTTCCGGGATCTCTACCTGTCGCGCAATCTCTTTGACCATCAGACCACCTAATATACATACGCCAGGAGCTGTCCTCCCAGGGACTGGGCCCTGGCATCAGAGTGGGCCATGACCCCTTTGTTGGTGCTCAGTATTAGCACCCCAAAGTTCTTGGCAGGGAGGAATCTCTTCTCCCACTTCTCCATCTCCGTAGCCTTGGTGGAGAACCGCGGCTTGATGACACCGCAGCGGTTGATCCTTCCCAGGAGCTTCACCCGGAACATTCCTGACTTTCCATCATCGATAAACTCAAACTCGCCGATGTATCCCCTATCCGCCATGACCTTCAGGGCCCTGCCTATGACTTTAGAGGCGGGATGGATGATACATTCAGGCTTGCCTACGCTCTCCGCATTCTTTATAACGGACATCGCATCGGCCAGTGGATCCAATAACAACGCAACCACCTACGAATACTTTTCAAATCCCATTTCAGGGGCTATCTCTCGGAAGCACTGCCGGCACAGGTAGATACCGTACTTTCTAACCAGGCCGTTCTTGCGGCTGCAACGCTTGCAAACGTTTGCTCCTCTTCCATAGACCTTCTTGCCTTTCTTCATGCTGCCTCCAAGACCTCAACGCCGAACTTCTTTTTGATGAACTCCACGGTATCGTCCTGACCCAGCCTCTGCCTGCTTGGCAGCTTCTTTTTAGACACCCTTCTCCGGGCGATTCTGTAGCCGGCCCTCTTCAGAGCTACGGAGACATCCATGCCGAAGATGCCTATCTCCGGGTCATATCTCATCCCGGGAAAGTCGGTGTGCTCCTCGATACCAAAAGAGAAGTTGCCCTGCTGATCGAACTGGCTCATCCTCAGGCTGTTGCCCGCGGCTTTGAGGGCTATGGCCAGAAAGTCCTCCGCTGCTTTTCCCCGCAGGGTAAGCTTGGCGCCAATTGGCTCCTTCTTTTTTATGTTGAATGTGGGCAGAGTCTTCTTGGCCATGGAGCGAACTGGCTGCTGTTTGGTGATCGTCTTCATGATAGTCTCAGCGTTCACCAGCCTCTGACCGCTCTCTCCTACCCCCACATGCACGACGACCTTGTCGATGCGGGGTTCGAGCATTATATTCATCTGGCGGCCCCCAGTTTGATGACGGGACTGTCCGTTCCGATCATATAGACGTACTCCTCAATGGTTTCGAACTCCTTGTCTCCGGATATTATGACCCGGTTGGGCTGAGAGCTCTTCACCTTTATGATATCCTTGATCTTCCCAGTCTGGCCGCTGTGCTTTCCGCCCACGACCATGGCCAGGTTGCCGACCTTGAACTCGATCCTTTCATCGATATCTTTTTCGGGTATAGAGAGAACCAGAGAGTCGCCCACTTTGTAGTCACCTTCCGCCAGCTTATTCGAGCCGTCGGATAGGTTGAGCTGCTGCTTATTGCCTCTGAGGACGGTTTTATTCTCGATCCGGGCCAGCTTTCTCGCACTTCCCGGCTCAAGGAGACTCAGATAGAACATCCCCTTCTCGTCCTTCAGCATTCTGTATTGCTGATCGAGCAGCGGCAAACCGATCACATCGAATATGCCTATGGGGAGCTTATGATCCTTCTGGGATTTGCCGTCCACCAGAACCTTGCCCTCATAAAGGACCCTCTTGGCCTCGCGGGCGTTATCCACCAGCTTGAGCATATCCCTGATCACCATCAAGAGAGGCATGCTCTCCTGAGAGGAATGAGGGCCTGGGCTGCTCTTGGGGACCCATACGCTGGTCTTTCTGGCCACCGGCCAGCTAACCGGGATAGTCAGCCTCTTCTGATGTCGGCTCATTCAGATCGCCTCTCAAAGATCTTCTCCCTCTCTGCATCCTCAAGCTCGAGCTTGACGATTACCACATTCGAGGGGTGAATGGTTCTGGGCACCTCAGTTCCATCGGCGCGGTAGTTGCTCACTCCCGCTACCTTTATGGTGCATCTCTTGATGTCTACGTCCTCGACTGCACCTTCTGTGCCGGCGTGATCTCCACGTACCACCTTGACCGTATCGCCCTTGCGGAGCTGAGCATTGCGTTTCTTCAGCTCTTCACGCAGGGCCCGGCTTAAGGGAGCATGCATGTACTTTTGACGCCGATGCAACGGTGCAGTGTACCTCTCTTTCCGCTGCTTTCTGGGCTGTTTTGTAATCATAGAATCATCACACAATTATGGATGCCGCGGAGGCGATCTTGCCGAACCTCTCCGCTACCTCACGGGCCACGGGTCCCTTGACCTCGGAGCCCTTGGGTACGCCCTCATCGTCCACTATGACGGCGGCGTTATCCTCGAACTTCACTCTGAGGCCGTCGGGCCTGCGAAACTCCTTCCTCTGGCGGATGATGACAGCTTTAAAGATCTGCTTTCTCATCTCAGGAGTTCCCTTCTTAACGGACACGATCACTATATCCCCGATTCCTGCGCAGGGCTGTCTATTTTTCACGCCTCGATAGTTCTTTACCGAGATAACGTGTAGCGTCCGCGCACCTGTATTGTCTACACAATCCAGGTATGCGCCAGTGTTGATCGCCCTTGGGATCTTGGCCTTCTGTCCTCTCATTTCAAGACCTCCACTACCACATAGGATTTGGTCTTGGAGAGGGGCCGACACTCAGCTATTTTGACACGATCTCCGGCCTTGGCTTCAAGGCATGGAGGATTGTGCGCATGGATCTTGGACTGCCTCTTCTCAAATCGTTCGTACTTCGTTGCTTTCTTTTCAAACTTGCGCATAACTACCACGGTGTTATCCATCTTGTCGCTGACCACAGTGCAACTGAAGACCTGGCCGCGTACAGGAAGGGTACCATGGAAGGGACACTTGGGATCGTTGCACTCCTTTTCCGGGGGGGCTACGTCCAGTCCGATATCCCTCATAACTTCCACCTCGTCCTCTGCATTCTTTTGCTTATTCTGTTCTCAGGCTGCGAGATCAAAACCGAGCCCGCGACCCTCGCCCTCTGCCCGTCGGGCAGGGTGATGGTCAGGCTGGCATTCTTTTTTGGAATGCGCAAGACCTTGCGCTCTGTCTCCAAAAGGAATGTGTTCCTGGTCTCGTCCACAATCCTTCCCCTGAGCCCGACGATACCCGGCTCGCTGTTGGACTCGACCTGAACATTCAGGCCGATGAGCTCGTGTCTCGCCAGGTTCGTGGGGTTGAGCTTCACTTCCTTCGCTCCGTCTGGACCGTTTTGATCCGGGCAATCGTCCTGCGGATGTCTTTAATCCTCCCCGGCTTCTCCGGGGCGCCACCAGCAGTGACGACGCCTCTCTCGCGGATGAGCTCACTCTCGAGCTTATGCAGCTCCTCGGATATCTCTTCCGCGTTCATGTTTCTTATCTCATCAATCTTGAAGATGGCCATTTGGATCACTCATCCTTGAGGACGGGCTCGCTCTCCGCCTTTTCTTCAGGAAGGGGAGCAATCTCTGTCGCGTTCTCTGCAGGCATGGATGGCTCTTCCAGGGGCTCAGGCTTGACCTCGGCCGCCTCGGGCTCTGATTCCAGGAGCTGATCCAGTTCGCTCTTCTTCTCCTCAGCGGGCGCTGGTGTTGGCGCGGGCACAGGAGCAGGAGCGGCTGATGGTGCTGGTTCTGGTGCCGGTGGCGCCTGTGGAGCTTCAATCTGGAAGTCGTCTGGCAGCCGGACATCCGGTGGGATGATCCTGACCTGACAGCCGATGACTCCCAGCTTCTTTACTGCCACAGAGTAGCCCCGATCCACGAGGTCGATGGCCGGCTTGCCGGAATGCTTGATGTAGCCGGCGATGAACTTCTCTGTTCGGGATCGTGGACCGGTCAGCTTGCCGCTGATCACTATCTCGCAGCCCAAAGCCCCTGCGTCCATCACTCTTCGCATCATGGACTGGCCGGCTTTCCGGAAGTACCAGCCCCGTTCCAGGGATGATGCCAGACGGTTGGCCACCACTCGGCCGTTGAGGTCGCCCCGACCCACATCCTGCACATCTATCTGGGGATTGTCCAGGTGGAACCTGCGATCCAAGTCACGGGTTATCTTGCGGATGAGTTTGCCGCCTTTGCCTATGACCATTCCCGGCTTTTCCGCATAGACGGTGATCTGGGTGCCCATGGGGGTGCGGTTCATCTGCATGCCGCCGTATCCTGCTCTCTCCAGCTCATCAGCCAGATACTCATTGACCAGGGCCTTGGTTATGCCCTCGGCCACGAACTTCTTTTCGACGGACATCAGCTCTTCACCTCGGTCAGGACCATCTCTATGGTCACGGTCTGGGTGTTCTTAGGGGTTGCTCTTCCCATGGCCCGGGGCATCCAGCCCTGGATGGTTCTGCCCGTGAGAGTGCCGGCATGGTAGATCCTGAGTTTCTCGGACTCCATGCCTTTGTACTCGCCGTTGGCGATGGCATTATCCAGGACCTTCAGGACCTCTCGTGCCGCCTTCTCGGGATATCTGCCTGCATCCCAGCCCATCAGGCCGTGCCTGTGGGCTACATTCCTGTTGTATCGCTTGAAGGGAACTGGCCTCTTCAAAGCGATAACATCTTCCAGATAGTCTCGGGCACGGTTAGCCCGCATGCCTCTTAGCGTCCTGCAGATCTCGCGGGCATGCTTTGGTGAGATGTGAAGCTCCATCCCCATGGCCCTTGAAGAGCGTCCTGCAGGCGTAAGCGAATAGTTCAATCTGCCCAATCTCACACCTCACTTCAGCGGCACATACTTGCTTGATCTGGTAGCGCCCACGCCTGCGGCTCCGTGCTGGACGCGACCGCGCGTCATAGCGAACTCGCCGAAGAAGTGCCCGATCATCTCGGGCATGACCTCTACCTTCTCAAAGCTCTTGCCGTTATAGATCTCGATGCTCTTGCCCACCATATCCGGCAGAATTAGCATGTTCCGGATGTGGGTTCGAACTGAGTCTTTGTTCTTCAGGTTTGCCAGGAGCTTCTTGTTCTCCTTGGCAAGACCTCTCTTGATCGATCTGCGCTGCCGCGCTGGGAACAGCCCGGCAAGCTCCTCTATGCTTAACTTGGCGAGGTCGGCCATCTTCCGGCCCCGATACAAGAACTCTTCCTTTCTCTTGGGAAGCTTGGATCCTGCTTTCTTTGCCAAAACTATCACCTAGCGCTTACCGGTTCTCCGTGCGGCGATCGAGCCGACCTTTCGGCCGGGGGATGTATTCCTGCTGACCGTCTTGGGCCTGCCTGGATGCTGACGGCCGCCGCCGCCGAAGGGGTGGTCTACGGCGTTCATTGCCACCCCTCTGACCACGGGCCAGTTCTTGGGCTTGGAGCGGTACTTGAAGAAGCTCTTTCCTGCCTTAACCAGGGGCTTGTCCAGACGGCCGCCTCCCGCTACCACTCCGATGGTCGCCATGCATTTCGGGTTGAGCCATTTCATCTCCCCGCTGGGAAGCTGGACCACGGTTTGGCCTACATCATGAGCCACGAGGATGGCACAGACTCCGGAGGAGCGAGCGAACTGGCCGCCATGCCCGGGCTGCGACTCGACGTTGCAGATAGGTATGCCCTCTGGTATCTCCGAGAGAGGGAGAGTATTTCCCGGCTCGATTGGCGCAGATATGCCGCAGGCTATCTCCTGGCCGATGCAGACCCCCTCAGGGACCAGGATGTACCTCATCTCGCCGCTCGTCAGGGTCACCAGGCCCACGGGAGCAGTTCGAGCTGGGTCTCGCATAATATCCTGGACGATGCCCTTGACGGTCTCGTTCTGATCTCTTTTCAGGTGCTTGATGTCTGCTCTGTACCGGTGAGAGGGTGCCCTATACCTAGGACCTCCTGCGCCTCTATTTTGAGATATGATTCGATGTCCCATTGTATTACACCTACAGCAGTCCTAGCCTTGTGGCCAACTCGTTCGCGCTGCCCTCTCCGGCCAGCTTCACCACCGCCTTCTTCTGTCCCTGAGAGGTGATCATGGTCCTGACTGCCAGGACATCGACATCATAAAGATCCTCCAGGGCCTTTTTGATTTGAGGCTTGGTGGCATTTGTGTTCACCAGGAACTCCAGGGTGTCGTTGGAGTCGATCATGCTGGTGACCTTTTCTGTAACATAGGGGCTCTTGATAATCATTGATTTGCCTCCGGGGAGCCTTTTCCTGCCAGCTTCTCAAGGGATGATTCAGTCCATACGGTAAGTCTGCCGGCCCGGGTTCCAGGGGCGAGCAGCTCTGCGTTCAGCATGTCTACGGTGACGAAGTCAACCCCTGGAAGGTTCCGGGCTGCCTTTCCCAGGCCTGCGTCGTTGCCAGCGACGATGAGCAAGCTCTTTCTGCCTTTGTATTTCCTTCCCCGCAGCTTTCCCTTGCCGGCACGGATGTGCCTTCCTGCTTTTGCCCTCAGGACGTCATCCCAGAGGCCCGCTGCCATGAGGAACTTGATGATATCCGAGGTCTTGCTAAGGGTCTCGAGATCGTTCTTGGCCACGACCGGCAGCTCTCGGGAGAACTTATGACCCCGGGCCTCGACCAGGCCGGATGAGGCGGTAGCTGCAATAGCTGAGCGGATGGCTTTTCTTCTCTCCTTCTTATTGACCTTCTCGCTGTAGACGGCGTTTGGCTGTGGCGCATGCGATCTGCGGCCGCCCACTGCCATGGGGACGCCTGCTGCTCTCCTGCCGTTCTTAAGCCTGAGAACCCTGGAGGTGCCGTGTCCCGTGCCCCAGGAGACGGCGGAGGTGTTCATGCCGGCATAAAAGTGCGGCCCATAAGCCTGAAGCCTGTTTGCTTGGGCAGCCAGAACCGCTCTCTTGATGATATCCGGTCGGTACTCCTCCTCAAAGACTGCTGGCAGCTCTATCTCGCCAGCTGCGTTTCCCGATAGATCTATAACATTGGTTTTCATTGCTTAGACCCCCTGCTTGGATTCCTGGCTCACATGGAGCAGCTCGGGAGCTTTCACGAAGTTCTTTCCTGGCCTCATGGCATGCCTCATCCGCACGAGCCTCTTGATGGGGCCGGGGACGCTTCCTTTGATCAGGATATACTGGTTCTTGATCACGCCATAGCCGGGGAATCCCCCGTCCGGAGTGATCTTCGATCCGTCGGTTCCGATGAACATGAGCCTCTTATTATATTCTGTCCTCTGGTGGTAGCCCATCTGGCCCAGCTGGGGAACGCGCCAGCTGATATGGGCTGGATGCCAGGGGCCAAGGTTGCCCACATGGCGGACTTTGCCTGTGCGAGCATGCTTTCTCTTGGCCATGGCGATTCCCCAGCGCCTGACTGGTCCCTGGGTGCCTTTGCCCTTGGTAACGGCAGAGGTGTCCATCAGGTCGCCCAGCTCAAATACGCTGGAAATCGGGACCTGCTGGCCCAGCAGCGTCTGGGCAAAGGAGAGTCTGTCATTCATCGAGCCGCCGTTGATCGGCATCTCCATGATCTCAGGAACCTTCTTGGGAATTCCGGATACTAGTGTGGGATTGGTGTGCACCAGGACGCGGACATCGGCGATATCATCGCCCAGGGCGACCAGATCTCCGGGAGCGGTTCCTCGGGTCTTCTTGGGAACGGTCATCGCTCGGGAGAGCTCCGGGCTCAGGTTCTCTGCCCAAAGCTCGCCTGCCGGGCGTAGGCCGCCATTGTAGCTCTCGTAGGCGCGCACAGCCACCACGTTCATGGGGGGGACCTCAAGAACGGTCACGGGGGTGCTGATCTCCATGCCCTCGGTGAGGCTGCGCGGTCGGTCATCTATCATCATAACATGGGTCATGCCTGCTTTGTAGCCGGCGAAGCCTGCTATCCTGGCCTTGTCCTCCTCGAGCCAGCTTCTGATTCTGGGGACCTCGCTCTTGGCCCTCTTTCTGGGGCTGTAGGCCAGCGAACCTCGTCTAGGTCGGTGTATTGTTGCCATTTAGTCCTCCAAACTCATCAGGTTGAGAAGGGCGAGGGTGGCGAAAACCGCTTCCTCCACTCGAACCGTCTCTGTTCCCTGATGGGGAATGGTGTTGATCATTTCATACCTCTTCATTGATTCTTTACTCAAGAACGCATCTAGCCCTCGTGCGGGTGAGCCAAAGGCCACCGCAAGGTCGCGTTTGTTGCCCGATTGGACCAACTCCAGAAGTGCCTGGGGCGTTATAGCCCGACCGCTTCTGGAGGCAAGAACGATCCGGGTATCTCTCATTGATTCCAGATAGCTCTCCAGGCTATCCACTACCTCGGTCTCGTACCCCCAGTAATGGGGTATATCCTTTTGGTCAACAGGCTCAGCGGCGAGCGGTTCCTGCGAAAAGATTCTGACGTTTAGGCGTTGCCCTACCGGATACTTAATTCCAGTGCGAAGGGGAATTGGGCGATTGATTCCGATTTCCACCCATACGCCGCCATCAGATCCGACGCTTTCAACGACTGCTCCGACGCGAAACTCGCCAATCTTGAGCGATTCTGATTTTGAGTTGATGGGATGATGACTTGTGCGCAGCGGGGGCAGCATTCCCACGTGGCGCAGCTCTTCCCTGCGGGGGATGAGCAGCTTTCTCAGATATTGGGGGGTTTCCATGTAGCGCAGGATCATGGATATGAACCGGGAATCGTTGTATTCCTGGTCCCGGTAGATCACTATGCGGCTTACACGGAAGACTGCTGCTGCCCTTGCGATCTGGCCAACTTTGAGCGTGTTGACACGCGTATCCCTGCTCTCCATGGTGAGAGAGGACGGGATAAGGATGGCTCTCTCGCAGCGTCCAGTCATCAGGTTTTCCCTCCTCACAAGAGAGTGGATATATAAAAAGGTTTGGAAGGGAGATAACGGACGCGTTCCGATAATCGCTCAGTATGGGCTGAGCCAAAATACCTATCAACTCACCGGAATATCAAGTTATGCTCAAAGCCTAACCAAATATTAACCGATATCTGATTTAGGATGCCAGAAGTGATTTACTAGCCGGATATGGCCGGATTGTTCGAGCGCTACCGGGATATCCTGACTCCGGAAGAGCTCACATGGATGCAGGAGTCGATTGATCGCTTCCTGTTCACCCCATGATGGAAAATAAAAAATACTTGTTATCAACAATTGTCATGTATGAATATCGTTAATATTGCGGCCATCCTGGCATTCTTCATAATATCTGGAATTGTCGTTGCTGCTCCATTGCCACTTCAGTTGATAGTCAACAATGATACGATACAATGTGCGAGTTTCCTGCCAGGGGATGAGTGCATGGACTGCACGCCGCCCGATGGCTGGGAGATATTGGGTCCATATGGCCCTTGCCCGGAAGACTACACACTGGTTACTGTAAGGAGCAATTGCCAGGGCTTTGAGAATGAGCGTTGCTGCACAAAGTGGCATTCAGGGGCATCAGGAGACTGCCAAAACCTGGTTAAAAATGATTTGACCAGGGAATGCGCCCTTGTGGACGATGCGGCAAACCGCACCCTCCTCTCTGGATGGATGAAGATGCCCGAAAATGCCGCCAGCTGGTTATGCCCGCATGACTACAACTGGACGACACTCACAGGAACCATTCCCGCCAAGGTTGCTCAATACGGCCCAGTAAATGTAGCCTCTGTGACAAACGAGGCTGATTTTCTTGCAAGCCTCGGCAACAATGTATCTGGCTGGACCTGGCTGACGCAACCCGGTCAATCTGCAGCCTGGACTTTTTATAATCTGCCCACCAATCGGAGGCTTTACATTTATCTTACTCCTCTGGTAACTCGTCCTTCTGGAAACGGCGGAGGCAGCGGATATTCAACCGATGTGAGGATAACATATGAAACTCGAACCAGGAACATAAATTCGACCGTTTCGCTGAAGAACACCCATCCTGAGTTCCAGATGCCTGCAGACACCATGGGTTGGGGCTACCAGGCAATTGGCTACTTGATGATCCCTGCCGATAAGATTCCCTTTGATGGGAAGGTCAAAGTAACTCTTACTAAGTCTGCCAATGCTGAACATATAGCTGTCAATAAGGAGTGCTGCACCATTGAGTATGTATGATCATTTACCAAAAACCGATATCTCACAATCGATATATAGAAAGACGGCAATACCAGCATTAGCATGGATTCGGGTTCATTTGATTCATGCAGAGGATTTGATTATGGGAATAAAAGAGAGCTTTACCGCTGAGGAATGGAGGGGCTTGGTCAGCCTTCCTTATGCCGTATCAATGGCGATTGTCCTGGCCGCACCCTCATTACTGGGCACGTTTCACGAATCTAAGGCGCTGATCACTGAGCCGGCCAAGCTTGCAGCTTCTGCCAGCAGCGATCTGGTCGGCATACTGTCAGGCGAGATCCAATCCAGAGGAAGAGAGCTGATCGATGAGCAGAAGGATCTATTCAAGAAGGACCAGAACGGCTTTAGATCTAGGACCATCGAGGCCTGCAGGTCGGCCGCAGCCGCCCTTACCAAGGTCTCTTCAAAAGAGGCTGCTGCCTACAAAGAGTGGGTGCTGGCGATAGGACAAAAGGTTGCAGAGGCTGCGAAAGAGCAGGGCGTAGCGGTCAGCGAACCAGAAGAGGTACTCCTTAATGAGGTCTCCGCTGCTCTTGGCTCGAGCGCATAAAATATATAAACCCATTTCATCCCCTCTTTTTGGCCAGCACCCTTTTGGCGATCTTTTCCTCGTTCCAGTCCCTGAATGTCCTCCCCTTCATCGCCAGATTTAGGAATATCAATGCAAAAAACCACAGCCCCAATCCGATTATGACCGGGAACACCAGCCAGAACAAGAGCACGATCAAAACGAGCCCTAATATGAACAGACAAGCTGCTATTCCGCCATAAAGCAGCCTTCCGGAAGGATTCAGCTTCCCCGGCATAATAGATTAATTGACCTGTAAGCTATATAAACCGATCAGTCCAGTCCCCATACATCCGACAGCCGATGAATATGACCTGGCTAATAGAGCCTCAAGGCCGGTCACAATTCTTTTCAGGCCCATCTCTCTATCTCCAGAACTGCCACCATCGCTTTTTATAAAAGCTGTCCAATCCATCCCCACTTCATTAGCAGGGCATAGAGAGCCCCTGGATTGCCTGCCCCAGAAATCATCATTCTGTCTTTTGTATCTTATTCATACTTTCTATTATGTAAAAATGCTTTTCAGCTATCAATTTCTAGCAAAAATACTTAAACTTACACGTAGTAGATTCCCAATATGGCAGGAGTCTTCGAGCAGCTCACCAGGCGTCATAAAAGGGCAGTTCATGGAGGCCTTGAGGCAATGGAGCTGGAGGCAGCAATGGAGATCCTGGCGGAGGTATTCAGAATCAACCTGGAGGAGGTAGAAGATATGATCTCCAGCCGCCTGCCGGAGGTACAAACCGAAGCTCGCCAGGAAGAGGGACTGTGGCCGCAGGAGTTCTGGTTGGAGAGCTAAAGCATTTTTAACAGATCATGCGTTTCCGGACAGGTCAAATGAGGCCCGCCCTTCCGGCGGGCCATATAGCAGCCGATCAACGATCTGCTTTCCCTTGCGCAGCCGCCAGAATATGCTAGCTGCGACCCATCAGCCGATCTACTGCCAGAAACAGCACCACCC
>NZ_DAIK01000091.1:0-1697 GCF_002496085.1 Methanosaeta sp. UBA458
TGAAGGTTCTGATGGAAGTTTTAACTCGGAGATTTAAGGGAATAATCGTATGTGACGGGTGGAAGCCGTATGCCAGGTTTACAAATCGCATTCAGAGATGTTGGGCGCATCTACTTCGAGAGTCAAAAGACATTGCAGAGAAGTTCGAGGAAGCTATTCCGTTACATAACGCACTCAAAGAGCTCTACGACCTACTAACCAAAGCTCTGGAAAACGATCCACCGCCAGAAGTCAGAATGACTTTATGGGAATTGGCGCGAGAAGCGCTTCGGCATTGGATCTCGAAAGAGTATTCTATAGAGAAAGTTCGAAAGTTCATCGGGAAAATCAATAATGGATTCGAGTATTGGTTCACATTCATCATCAATCCGGGTGTAGAGCCGACTAACAACAGGGCAGAGAGAGCATTGCGACCACATGTCGTCTTGAGAAAAATCCTGGGCACCCTTCGAAATGATAAAGGAACATCGATTCATGAGCGAATCATGACGACACTGGCAACATGGGGGCAAAAAGGGTTAAATAGCCTACAAATGCTAACCGCAAAGCTGGCATGCTAAACACATACGATTTTTGATGTTGGCTTTTCAGATATTAGCTTGATCCATCTGGTTTACTGTCAAAATACCAGAGCAACTCTTGAAGAATCAGAAGAGTTGCTAAAACAGGGGAAAAATGAAGATTCCATGGAATTAGCAGCAGTTGCATTCTCACAGCTCTTGGACGATTATAAGAATAGAGTCAAGGACAAATTCGACAAATACCCATTTTCATTTAATAGTTCTGTTAGTGGCTCTATTTTCTTTTCTACCAGTAGCGATTCTGACCTAGCCAGCGACGTGGAGTCTTTCGCATCAGAGGTAAAGAGTGCTTTCTCTGATGTGGATGATTGCATATCTGAGCTTCAAGACACATTGGAGATCATCAGTATTGGGATTGATTATCGGAAATATATGAAGTTTTATTTATTAACACCTAATGTGAGTAAGGAAAATAGAACTCATATGCAACCACAAAAAGTTTATAAAGATTATAATATTTACTATCCTTCAAATAAATCAAAATACACATCTACCAAAGAAGATGCACAATTTTGTATCGATTTTATAATTGAAAGCTCAATAATATTACAAGAATTTAATTTTTAATAATTTTTTATCTTTTTTTTTATTTATTCCATGGATGGAGTGCGCTGAAACTTTCAGTCACAGAAGGAATTGAGATTTTGAGTATTAAAGATCAGCCGCGTCGCTAACGATTCATTCGTGCTGGCTTCACCCATGTGGACGTACGGCCCTAGTCGATCAGTGTGCGTAATCCAGAAGCAATCAACAATATTATTCAGATACGAATAGCCTCAAACCGAAATGTGCATTCAGTCCAAGAGTTACAGGAGCGATGACAGGTTCTTTGAATGTCAGCTCAAATCCACAGCCAATCCGGGCATTTTTCGTTCTTGCAGTTCCTGCGGAACTCAAGCCATCAGATCCCCTTCGAGTGGAGACCAGCCTGAGAATGATTGAGATATGAACAGGCTTTGGCAACCCATGGTCCTCGGCTGCTTTGGCTACTTCCTGTTTAAGCCACTCTCCGAACTCTCCTCCCGCCTTGCGATAATGCCTTAGAGGCAGGAAAGGAGTTATACTCTTTTCACGAGTACGCCTCCAGAGTCCTCTGCTCTCCGGCCATCCTCGCCT
>NZ_DAIK01000091.1:1726-4048 GCF_002496085.1 Methanosaeta sp. UBA458
TGGGGATCCAGCGCAGGCGCATAGAGAAGAATGGTTGCCTCTCTGGAGGTCTGCTTGAGGGCCTGGGCCAGGTAGCCCACCATCTCCTGGGAGTCCTCGTAGAGTAAGGGGTCGTGCTCCACAATCAGGATGCTGTGGTGGTTCTCCTCCAGTATGGTCATGAGCTGGAAGGAGGTGAAGGCTCGGCGCACTTCCAGCTCGGTGATGTTCCGGTTCAGCCGGCTGAGGATGCGGGAGTAGTTGCCGCTGATGAAGAGGATCTTATAGCGCTGCAATTCAGGATGGCTGTTGATAGCACCGGCCATCAGCTCCACCGGGGCGACCAGGACGTTGAAGGTCTCGGGGAGGAGGGAGACGGTCGGGCAGAGTTCGATCTCCATGATGGAGAACAAGGTGCTTCGAGGATATCAGGGCGAGGCAAGGGAGCGGGGCGAAAGCGAAGCCATTTGGCCACACAGTCTCCCATCTGGGTCGTGATCCTAAAATAGGTTGAAGTTTCTGGAACTCGATTACCGATTGCGGTCTCTCGGACACGCCCGAGAGAGGTCATTCTGGGCAAAACAGCATTCAATAAATTCTGCGGGAGGCCTAAATACCAACCCATAATTGATTCACGACAAAAGATCTATTATTGTTACCTATTCTAAAAATATTCATAACTCGTCACAATAATTTGCCTGAACTATTGTAGATATAAATCTTTCCATAGCTCTGCTAAACGCTCATCCTCCTGAGGGCCATCATCCCTCCGCCCAAGAATAACAGAAAGAAGAGGAAAAGAACCAGGAACGATGACCAGGGAAGAGGCTGGTCCAATGCAGCCGCCCTCAGAAACAGGCTGGAGTGGGTGAGAGGAAGGGCGTACAGCGCCATCTTCAGCCCGAAGGGAACCTGGGAGACGGAGAAGAAGGTTCCGCCCAGGAATGTCATCGGCATGAGAATCAGGCTGCCAAAGGTGGCCATATCCTCATGAGATCGGGCCAGCAGGGCAGCCAGAACACCCAGAAAGGCAAAGGTCAGGCAGCTAAGCAGCAATCCTAATACAAAGGGCAGAGTGATATGGATATGCCTGGCGATGAGAAAGGCTACGAGCAAGAACGCTACCGAACTCAGTATACCCCTCACCACCCCAATCAGCGCTTTTCCCAAGAGAATGGAGGGCAGTTCCACCGGGGCCATGAGGCATTCATCAAAGCTCTTGAAATAGAGGCGATCGACATTGAGCCTGGTGCCGGCTCCATTGAAGCTGGTGGTCATGGCGGTCAGAGCGATGATTCCCGGTATCACGAAATCAAGATAGCTGGTTCCGTTCATATCTATCCCGCGACCCAGGCCCCAGCCAAAGGCCACCAGATAGAGAAGCGGGCTCATCAGGGTGGTGAGAAGATAGCGAGGCCAGCGCCGCTTGAGTGCTGTCAGGTCCGACCAGAGTATGCTGAAGGCATCGATCATGCTAGTCTCCCATCACCTTCTCACCGGTCAGCTCGATGAACACATCCTCCAGGTTGGACTCTCGCATGACCACCCTCTCCGAGCCTGGAAGATCCTGAATAAACCGGGAGGCACTTGATCGATCCGGAAAGTAGCGGTAAGTTGTGCCGCACGCCTCCCCCTGCATCTCTACCGCTATCATTCCCAGCCTTTGCCGCAGCTCCAGAGGGCTTCCCAGAGCTATGAGCCTGCCGTGATGAAGAATTCCAACCCGCTGACACAAGGCCTCGGCCTCTTCGATATAGTGGGTGGTCAAGAAGACCGTCGAGCCTTCTAGGTTCATCCTGCGGATGAGATCCCAGACCCGGCGTCTGGTTTGAGCGTCCAATCCCACCGTCGGCTCATCCAGGAAGAGGAGCTTGGGCCTGTGGATGAGCGCCCGGGCTATCATGGCCCTCCTCTTCATTCCCCCAGAGACGCTATCGATGAGCTGATCGGAGTGATCGGACAGCCCCACATAATCGAGCAGTTCCGCGATCCTCTCCTTTCGTTCCCTGGATTGGAGGTGGTGCAGCCGGGCATGAAGCTCCAGGTTCTCGCCGATGGTCAGATCCCGGTTCAGGCTCAAGTGCTGCTGAACCACGCCAAACTCCGACTTCACCCTGGACGGGTCCTTTGCCACATCGATGCCGTTGATAAAAACCCGTCCGGACGAGGGCTTGGTGAGGGTGGTAAGGATGCGAATGGTGGTGGTCTTGCCAGCTCCATTTGGCCCCAAGAAGCCGAAGAGCTCTCCCCGTCCGACCTCAAGATTCAAGTTATCTACTACCTTCTTCCTCGAGTACTCCTTCTTCAGGCCCGATATCTCGATCCCACATCCCGCATGTCTCT
>NZ_DAIK01000077.1:0-13925 GCF_002496085.1 Methanosaeta sp. UBA458
AAATAGTTGACGCGACACTAGGTCGTAATCCAGATGTTGGAACCTGGTGAGATACTCCTGATGTATCGCCTCTGGGTCAAGGTCCTTGAAGAGATCTGGGTGGAACCACTTTGCCATATAGGCGATGCTCAGGAAGTATCTTCCTCCAAAGAATACGTCTTTGGATAGAATATAGACATTGTCGTTTTTGATAGCAGAGACATTAACCAATTCGGGGCGGTCCAAGATCCCTTTTCTTATCTCTTCAAACTTGGTTATATTACCCTTTTCCAGAGAATAGCCGCCAATTTCAGTGATCTTCCATACGATGAACTGAGGATCTCTTTCTACCAGTGCTTCTGGATCGACTGTTGCATCCCCCTCCATATCTTCGAAGATGTTTTTTCCTCCAGCCATGACTATTAAATTATGTGGAGTTGAACTAAAACCGCCAGTTCGATAGAATGTACTCGCAGCGCCATTGCTTTCATATATTCTTGGTTTCTCTTCTTCAGGTATATCTTTAACAATATTCTGTATTTTATCCATATTTTCGTTGTACCAATTAGTGAATTCCTTAGCCTCTTCGACATTCCCTACTATGTATCCGAGCTTCGTGATATCTTCTACGCAAGTTTCGGGTTTGTAGCAGTCTAGACCTATCACATTAATTTCGGGATTAGCCGTCTTGATTGTCTCGTTGATGGTCTCATAGTCAGCCCGTCCCCCATAATAGATGACCAGATCCGGATTTAGACTAAAAACTTTTTCAAAATCTGGTGATGACGCCGATCCAACACATTGAATCTCCTGAAATTCTGGGAAGTAAGACTTCTCCCTTATGGCTGCGTCACTAACTCCAACAATCCTGTCTGAGGCTTTAATCGTCTTTAATGCTTCAGCAGCGTTTCTGTTTAGTGGGATGATCTTCTCTACAGGCATCTTAATAGTCACAATCTTGCTTGCAGAATCCAGAAGGACCAGCTTCGTTTCCTCTCCGCTTATGATCTTTTCTACCTGTTCTACGTCCAAGGGATCTATTATTCCGTCGTAATTGGCATCGCTTAGATTAGTGGCCGCATTTGCTCCCTTGATAATTCCCTCCACATATGCGATGTCCTTCTCGTCTATTGTCCCGTCCATATTTGCATTGCCGAAAATTTCCAGGGTGTAGTCAGATGCGCCCGCAGATCCAATTATCAGCGACACGCATAGCATCACTAGTGTGCAGTCTATCCTTCTCACTTTAGCCACCTCTTAACCAGCTGTAAGCCAAGCCGATCGCCATCCTGGCGTCAATACCTTACCATAGTTGAAACCGCTATGGCAGTTTGCTTTATCAAATTTAATTGTTATAACGCAATCTAATTTGTTTTAAACCGATGTCGTACATAAATCTGTTGGTTGTATCAAAAAAATATGGTCAATTGTCTCGATAAGGCATCAAGCAGACTGCCGTGCTAGGGTTTTCTCTCTGAATAGATCCTCAACCTCTCTATTGATCTCGTTTAGCTCCTCATCGGATAACGGCTCAGGAACAGCTTTTTTCCGGTTTTCGACTATGGCTTTTCCGATCTTCTTGAATGTTTCTGCAATATTCGAATCCGGTGCATACTCTATTACGGTTTTGTGGTGGATTTCAGACCTCGGAATGAGATCGTTCATGGGCATCCTTCCCACGACCTGGCTTCCCAGCCTTCCAGCAAATCCGTCGATTATAGACGGCTCGTCCACGACGCTCCTTCCGTTGTAAATTATGCCGCCCAAGAGGACCTCGCCCCTCACCGCAAAGCGCCTAATTCCCCTGCAAATGTTGTTTGCGGCGTAGATAGACATGGAGTCGCAGGTCGTGACAATGTAGACATCGTCAACCAGGCCGTTTCTCAAAGGCATTGCAAAACCGCCGCAAACCACGTCTCCCAAAACGTCGTATATCAGCACATCCAGGTCAAGGTCGTCAAAGGCGCCAAGACGGGCCAGCATCTCGGCTGCAGTGATAACCCCACGGCCGGCACAGCCAATGCCAGGTTCGGGCCCACCGGACTCGGCGCAATATACGCCGTTAAATCCGACGAAAACAATCTCTTCCAGCTTCATCCTACCAGGGCCCTTTTCACGAAATGCATCCAAAATAGTCGGAATTCTTTTTCCAATTATGTTGCGGGTCGAATCAGCCTTTGGATCGCATCCCACAACCATTACGCGTTGGCTGTTTTCCGCCAAAGCTACCGCTATGTTTGAAACCATTGTGGACTTTCCAATCCCACCTTTGCCGTATACGCAGAACTTTCTCATTGTGACATCATCTCTTGATAACTAAAATTATTTCTGGATTTGCCGTCGAACCCCATCACGGAATTGATTATGCTCTCAGTCAGATAAGCCGCTCCTCTAAATCCGGCATAAGGAGCGTAGTCGCACATGCAAACCTGATCGAATACCGGATAGACGAACCTCATGAGAGGAATCTGAAGCTCTCTGGCCAGTCCGCGCTCAAAGCTGCTCCCAAAGAGCATCATGGTATTGGAGTTTCTTACATTTTCTTCAAATGATGAGCGATCTTCCTCAAAACAAGATTTAACCTCTATCTCAAATCCCAGCTCCCTTTCCAGGAAGTCGGCCATTGGATTGCAGCGAAAATCGCCAGTAACCGATACACTAGTGCCGTACATTTCATGCAGATAGAGGTATGTCCTTTCAAATGGCTCCAAATCAAGATATTTTTCCCCGCCGTATTCCACGCCCAGATTCCCGCATAACGCCTCCGTAAACTTCATAGATCCCTCAAGGCCGTAGGGATAATCGACCTCGATATAGGGTACGCCGAATTCGTTTTTCATATATTTTGCCAATTTTGCTCCCTGACCCATCACGACGTTCAGCTCCGCAGCAGGAGCAGCACAAAATTCTTCGAGGCTGCACATCGATATCGTGCTGTTCACGCCGATACCCAGAGCTTCTATGATCCTCTTTATCTCCTTCAAATCCGCATGGACCTTGAAATCATCGGGGCAAAGGCCAATCAGGTTGACTGAACGCTTTTTTACATTGCACTCCTTCATCAACGATCCGAGCTTCAAGAGGGCATCCTCGTACCCGTTTCTCATGGACCCTTTGTAGCCTGCTGCCTCCAGCCACAACACATCCTTCTTCAGCGAGAGAGAATCGATCACCGACTGAACGTCGTCCCCGATTATGGAAGGAACGTCCCCTGATATGACCACCAGCAGCGGCGCGTCGTAAGTCTTGTCTGCAAGCCTCAGGGCCCTTTTGAGGGCCTCTTCTCCTCCAAAAACTATCTCCCTCTCATGCACGACAGTGCAGGCATGTCTGATATCAGGCTGCGAAGAAATGTTATTGAACATGCCCACCCCCCAGTTGCATCCCACAGGGACGTGGTTAAGTACCACAGCATCGGTTATTCCTGAGCAGGCCCGAAAGGCTCCAAAGAATCTCCCGCCATCCATTCTAGCAGCCTCCAGAGGAGGTTGCCCTCCATATGCCGTGCCACATGCCTATGGAGGACGAGATTCTCGGATCATCGAGCATTGGATAATAAGGAGAATTGTATTTGAGTCTGGAGACAATCAGGCGGCGATCATTTATTTGCGGTTTATTTATTTTCTGGACCAAATGTCTCCCTAGCTCAACGATAACGCTGAAGCTGGTTCTATAGAGCAAATTGCACAGCAAAGACATGTCCAATACGGGTATTTCACTGACTTTTTCATGAATGGGGGATGTTATGAACTCGCCCAATACGTAGTCCACTTCCTTAGACACCTTATGTAACTCCTCTGCAGAAGGATCGATCAATACCTGAAAACCGGGGGTCATTTCATCAAATATGCCGTACATGTTCTTCATCATCATATCTCGAGTCTCTTGAGATACCTTCAGGCGGTTGAGCACAAGAGAATCGATGCAAATATATTTAATAGGAAGCATGAGATCGTTAAGGTATACCTTCATGCGGTGGGGATTGAATATCAAATTCTGGGATAATATGGCGAAGCTGTGTCCGGAAAGAGTTCGTCGAATTTTGGCCAGATCTTTTGCAGCTCTCTTCTTTTCTACATCGATTACAGCTTCGGCCTCGCCATCCAGGCCGAGCCTTGACCCCACATCCTGCAAGAATCTCGCCGTGCCTTCGATTCCGGAGTTATGGGGCCACTTCTTTATCTGGTCTGTCCCGAATTCATCCCTCATATAGGCTGCCCACTTGTCGGTTCGGGACCTTGCTATGTTCAGCTGGGCGGCAGGAGCCTGCCTTATTCTCTCAACTGTTGTGGTGGGAAGAACCGCATTTATGCTGACTCCCATCTGGCCCAATATGCGTCCGACCTCCTGTAGTTCGAGGTTGAAGCCATAGGTGTATCTTCCATTCGATTCAAGGTTAACCGAATTCTCGATTACATCCTGCTCTTCCATCAGCTGCTCAGCGAGAGATGCCAGCATATCCACCTGGCCGCAGCCTCTGAAATCAAATTGTTGGGAAGTGTTTTTCCATGAAGTAGCCACATACTGCATTATGGAGTCGATGGAATCGTGGTCTCGATGGGCAAAACCCTCTGAGGGCACGAAAACCAGGTTGCAGGGGATATCGTCTTTGACATCCCTGATAATACTATGCACATCTTCTCCCATCAATCCCGATATACAGGTGGGGAGAACTACAATCAACTTAGGACGATATCGATTGTAGACATCGTATATGCCATGTCTAAGCTTCTCTTCTCCCCCATAGATGATGTCCTCCTCCACCAGGTTGGTGCAGGCCATAGTATAAACAGGGGAATAGAGCTTGCGCGGGCTCAGACGCTGGTGAAAGGCACATCCGCTAACTCCGTGTATCAGGGGAAGCGCCCCCTCTATCTCTGAGACAACATAGACGGAGCCGGATAATTTGCAGTCGATTCCGTGGTAGTGAGCTAATCTCGATGTGCATCCATGTATATCCAGGAAGGTCCTATCTGATAAAAGATTGTACCGTATGTCATCATAATCGCCGTTTCGCCTAGGTGCATCATTTTGCCGAGATCCGTCATCTTCAGCTTCGTTAGATATGCTTAAATCAGCCTGTTTCATCAAATCACCATGAAAGACGCCGCTTGATCGTTTGCTTCTAAAAAGGTGTGGAAAGGGGCATTTCACTGCCCTTTTCTACAGCCTGGATTCATCTGGATATGCAAATGTGCCCTGCTTGTACACATCGAAGTCCAGTCCCGGGCAGTATTTATCAATGAACTCCTGATGCATTGCCAAAGTGTCTAATTCCTCAAACAGCTCCGGGTGCAACCACTTGGCTATGTACGCCACAGCAATCGGATGATCGAAGCCGTAGGAAAGCCCTTCGTCGATGATGTAAACCCTGCCTTCCTTGACGGCAGTAACATCGGCAAGCTCGGGCCGGTTCAAAATTTCGTCTCTGGCGTCCCTCATGACCGAGAAGTTATCCGCAGGATACCCGACACCGTCTCTTAAATACTTAATTATGATCTCAGGATTCCTCTCAATCACCGATTCGGCGTCAGCCTCTAGATAGCTGGGCGAATCCTGAAATATATTCCTTCCTCCTGCTATCTCAAGGAATGTTTGAACTCCGGATCCATTGCCGCTGGTTTTATACTTCCCAGATGATGATTCCACATACACCTTGGGCTTTTCTTCATCGGATAGAGCTTCCGTTTGATCCTCAATGGTTTTAATATATTTGTTCTCAAAGTTGTCTAGATATTCTTCTGCAACATCCCTGCTGTTTAGTATATAGCCGAGCTTTGTCGTTTCCTCAGCAAAGGAAAAGGGCGTCTTGGATGTGAAATCAAGTCCCACGATCGAGATGTCGGGAAGCTCATCGTAAAGCTCCTTGGTCCATGAGGTTGCGCCCAATAGCAGGTCCGGCTGGAATTTTAATATCGCCTCTGCATTTGGGGGATAGCCGCCTATAGAAGGTAGTTCGGCTGCTTGGGGGAAGTACAATCCCTTCTCTTTGGCGTTGTTCTCAATTGCAACTACCCTGTCCAACTCGCCTAACATCCTTAATGCTTCAAAATTATATATGGATATAGAAACAATTCGTTCTACCGGCTTCTTTATGGTCACTACTCGTTTGTAGCTATCTATTATTGTCAGGTTCTCTTCGTCCCCTGCAATGATCCTTCTTATCTGATCCAAATCACTTTCATCTATTTTGCCATCGCAGTTTGCATCAGCCAGCTCTGTTGCCTCCTTGTTGCCGCTGATTATCTCTTCCACATAGGTTATGTCCATCTCGTCTACTGTATCATCCATATTAGCATTGCCGAAGATTTCCAGCGTAAAATCGGATGCAAATCCAGGCATGATTGCCAACAGCACTATCGGTGTTAGCAAAAAAAGAAATAGCAATGGCAATTTGCTCATCTAGCTCTCTCCTGGTGCTGGATAGACGAAAACGCCGTGCTCGTTTAAGTCATAATCCAACCCTTGAAATCGGGTTAAATATTCCTGGTGGATTGATTTTGGATTCAGATCCTCGAAAAGCTCCGGGTAGAACCATTTTGCCAGATACGCAACACCTATAAAATGCTGCGCCCCCCCGTACAGGTCGTTGCTGATCACATAAACCCGACCGTCCCTGACTGCAGTGACGTTGGCCAGCTCCGGCCGGCCCATGATCTGTTCCCTTAAACGGGTGAGTTCGGCCATATCATCGGATTCGTATCCGCTCTTTCCACGGGCTACAATGATTATGACATCTGGGTCGCGTTTCATCACGTCTTCCGGGTCCACTAAAGGGTAGTCCTTAAGATCACTGAAAATATTGTATCCGCCTGCAAGCACGATCTTTTCATGATACCCTGCCCCTTCGCCACATGTCATGTAAGGATCAGTCTCAGGACTGGCCTCAAAATACACCTTTGGTTTGCCATCATCCGATAGCGTTTCCACCCTTTCTTTGACAGTGTCCATTACACCGCTATAGAAATCGATGAACTCTTCAGAATCGTTTCGTCTTCCGAGAATATAGCCCATCTTTCGAATTTCGTCAATGTGATTGGATGGTCTATAGCCATCAATCCGCAGAACGGTTATGTTCGGATCTATTTCAGCGAGCTTATTTTGAATCTCATCGTAGCTGGATGAGCTGCCCACGCTCGCATAAATCCAGACGGTATCAGGATGCAGCTCCAATATCGCCTCGTAATCGGGGGATGAGACTGACCCGAGGCCTTGAGATGCGTTGAACTCCGGATAGAACACGTTATCCTCTTTCATATAAGTGCCAACGCCCACTATTTTATCCTCATCCACTTTGATTGAGCGCATAGGCTCCAGGATTGGACCCAGGAGGACAACCAACTCTCCGAGCGGCTTTTTTACTGTGACGATATTCTCCGCAGAATCTATCAGCGTAAGGGCCTTTTCCTCGCCGCTTATGATCTTCTCGATCTGATCGAGATCAAGATTATCGACTTTGCCGTCGTAGTTGGCATCGCTGAAGTTTGTGGGAGCATTTGTTCCTTTGATGATGCCATTCACGTAAGCTATATCCTCCTCATCAATGGTGTCATCCAAATTTGCATTCCCGAAGATGCTAAGCGTACTGGATGCAAATCCAGGCATGATCGATACCATCATTACCGATGCCATGAACATCGGCAAAAAAGATGCAATTTTCATTTATCATTCCTCCAATGGTGGGTAGACGAATACGCCGTGCTTATCCAGGTCATAATCCAGATGCTGGAATCTGGTCAGGTATTCCTGATGAATCGCTTTTGGATCGAGGTCTGGGTAGTCTTTAGGATAGAATATCTTGGCAAGATAAGCTATGCCTATGAAATGCTGAGAGCCCATTATTAAATTGTTATAGAAGGCATAGACCTTGTTATTCTCCACCGCGGTTATGTCGTTCCAACCAGGGCGATTTAAGACTTCATCTCTAATATTCTTTACTTTGGCCACGTCATCGCTTTCATAGCCACCAACGCCAGGCAGCGTGTATCCCCATATCTTAATAACGGTGCCCGGATCCCTAACAATGACATCTTCATCAGAGACCTTTGGGTGCTGAACGAGGGCATCAGAAAATATATTTCTGGCATTTGCCATCAATAAGTTCGGCTCAAAGCCAGCCCCTTGAGCACATGTCTCGTGATCGTCAGAACCTTCCATGTAGACTCGTACCTTATCATCTTCAGAAAGAGAGCTGCCATGAGATTTTATCGGATCCAGTACCTGATTATAGAAGTCAACGAACTCCTTTGCCTCTTTCTCCCTGTCCAGGATCATGCCTAATGATTCCATCTCGGTTATAAAATAGGGTTCTTTGTAACCATCCATGCGAATCACTGTAATATTGGGATCTGCCGATTCCAGCGTGGATTGTAGGCTGTTGCAGCTTTCATTAGCACCAGTGGCATAAAAGATTGCTGCATCAGGATTGAGCTCTAAAATGGCCTCCAGGTCGGGGGATGAAATAGTCCCTATAGATGGAAGATTGCTGATTTCCTGGAAGTAAACCGGATTTTCTTTAATATAATCATCTATGGCGACCAGCTTATCCTGAGCATTCAAGGACCTGAAGTTCTCGGCCATGCTGTGGTGGACGATGACTATTCTTTCAAGGGGTTTCCAGACCGTTATCGTCCGTCCAAGGGTGTCGTTAATCGTCCTGGGGTACTTATCGTGGATTGTCCTAATTGCCTCAAACTGATCTGCAGTTATAACTCCGTTCCTTAAAGACGCCTCTGCTCCTTTGAGCTCCTCATCAGACACCTTTTTGTCTCCATTAATATCTCCAGGAACCAGGAAATCCTTTGTAAGAGCCGGCGTCGTTAAAATGTACATGCAGATTCCCACCATCAACAATTTTAATATATTTCTGCTTATACTCATCCTATTCCTCCTGTCTCTCAATTTCAGATTTTCTGTGCTTTTTCAAAGAGCTCACTCTAGCACCCAAGTTCGTCTTCACATCCGACATAACTCCTCGATCGCGGGTGTCTAATGGCAAGAGATCCTCCATCCTAGTGTTGTGCCCTCACCACATGTCAATCGATGTCTTAATCCGTTATGTTTTACTTAAATCAATTCTACTTTACTTAAGGTTTGCGGTGATACGGCTTTTATAATATCCTGAAATTCAAATTCGGTAGGAATCACAGTCTTAAAAAATCATGAAATCAAGGCAGTATCTAAATAATAATTTTATACAAAATGTTGGGAGCTATTCGTCCCCAATATTTAACTCTCCTCCAATGGTGGATAAATGAATACGCGATCTGCCATGCCGCACATCACCTCTGAATCGATGCCTCGTCATGGAAGGAATCGCTGGGGTATTACATTTTATCAATTTTAGTTGTTATAACACAATATAACTTGTCTTAATGCATAGCAATACATAAACCTGTTGGCTAAATAAGTATGTTAATTGAATTTTTCGATGGAAATATTTATCAATATCTGCCCGATTGCTTCCATAAATGATCCACCTACTGCTTAAGACCCTAGACTTCGTCTTTCCCGTCTTGGGAATGATCTTCTTAGGTCTGTTCCTGGCGGGCTTCATGATGGAAATGGGAATCGTGACTCACATATCCCGCTTTGCAAGACCCTTAGTAGAGGTGGCCCATTTGCCCGAGGCCAATGCATCTGCCTTTATCGTATCACTGGGCTCCACTGTTGCTGCAAATGGAGTTGTTGCCGGGTTTAGGAAAGAGGGAGCCTTAACGGACAGCGAGGTTATACTATGTGCAGTTATGAACGGCATACCTTTTTACCTGAGAGAGATATTCACTTACCAGATACCTATAGTCATTCCGGCCTTAGGCCTGCTGGTAGGCGGGCTCTATGGTATGGTTTTTTTGGTTACAGTTTTGGTCAAGCTCTTCCTGGTAATCCTTCTGGGACGCATTTTTTTGGAAGAGAGATCCTATGGGAGCTTCGAGATCCCCGCCATCAAGTCCGGCAACCTGGGATCTGCATCCATCAAGGCTTTGCGGGGACAAACGCGCATTTTTTCAAAGATAGCTCTGGCTTATTTCTGCATGACGCTTCTGGTTTTCTATTTAACTGACGAGGGATTCTTCCAGGCCTTTGACGTTATTCCTCTGGCAGCCCTCTTCGGACTTCCTGCAGAGATCATTGTGCCACTAACCAGCTATGTGGCCAGCCCTGTGCTGGGAATATCCCTGCTCGGCCCCATGATACATAGCGGCAGCATATCCGCAGTCCAGGCCATGATCGTCCTCATGCTGGGATCGATGTTCATGCTCCCCATCTTTGCACTGCGAACCACGGTCCCAAACTACACAGCGATTTTCGGGATGCGTTTGGGCCTTTATGTAGTGGTATTCTCCACAGGAATAAGCATCCTTGTGCGGCTTTTTTTCCTGTTGGTTTTGCTGATGATGGACTGACATTTACCAAAAGATTTATTAATCAAATTTACTAGTCTTAACTCAAATTTTGTTGATTTGAGGTGATGGTCATGAGACTCAGAAGACATCTATTGAGGGAAGCTCTAAGCATATCGATCACCTTGATTTTGCTTATGGCTGCAGCAACTGTTTTATGCGCAAGCTGTGCTGCACAGGCTGCGTCGGAGAACATAACTATTGTCGATTCGGCAGGGAGAGAGGTGGTGATTCCGCATCCTGTTAACAAAGTTGTCTTGCTCACAGCCGACAATTGCGAACTGGCGGTTGTACTGGGTGCTCTCGATAAGGTGGTGGGAGTGGAAAAAAGCGCACCCGGTTACGCAGAAATAGGAGAGATGTTCGGGAAAGCAGCAAATGCCGGGGGCAGCCAGGAGCCAGACTTTGAGAAGATTGCAGATTTGAATCCCGATGTGGTCTTGGGGTATAAATCCTCACTTGAGAATGGAGTGGCAGATGAGCTGAAAGGCATGGGAATCCCCTTTGTCGTCTGCGAGTGCAACAGAATTCAAACTTTTGAGAAAGATGTTGAGCTTATGGGCAGGATTCTCGGCAAGGAAGATAATGCAAAAGAGTTTCTTGCATTTCACAATTCCACAATGGATTTGATTGCAGAAAGGACCAGCAGCATAAGTTCCGATCAAATGACTTCTCTGTATCTTACCGGTGGCGGGACAACATTTGGCAAAGATGGCGGCATGGAACCATATTTGAGCGTTATTGGAGCAAAAAGCATTGGCTCAGAGCTTCCTGGAGAATCATCAGTTACAGTGGATCCTGAATGGGTTTTGGATCAAGATCCTCAGGTGATCGTTCATTGGATTACGAGCTCAAAAATAAAACCAACTCCTGAACCCCTCATTGAAGTGAAGGAGTCTTACTCAAACGACCCCGTTTTGAACATGACAGCAGCCGTAAAGGATGGAAGAGTGCACGTCATGGGATGGCGTTTGTTCAAGGGACTGCGGTTCTCCATAGGCCTTCTCTACTGGGCCAAATGGTGCCACCCGGAGTTGTTCCAGGATATTGATCCTGAAGAGTATAACCGCGAATATGTAAAGAAATTCTTGGGCATTGACCTTGAAAATGTATGGGCTCTGTGAGCTATTAAAAAATCATGCTAAAGATCTTCTTAATCAAAGTGCAAGAGTGATTATATGGGAAAGAGATTTCAGCTTCTAAAAATGGCCAGCATATGCGTCATCCTATTTTTGGCGATAGCATCATCGACTGCGATTGCCTCAGAATTACAGGTTCCTGGAGATCGCAATGGAGATCATACGGTCTCCGAGGATGAGCTGGCCGCTGCGAAGGAGGACCAGAAAAGCGGCAAGATCAGCTCTGATGAGTTTATGCAAATTGAGCTGATACATGATAAATACCCTATCGAGGTGACCGATTCAACGGGGAGCGAGATCACAGTCTATAAACCATTAGAGAGGATAGTGGTCTTCAACAACCAGGTCTCAGAGGTTATGCAGATCCTAAATGCCACCGACAGGATAATTGGTATAGCGGTCTCGTTGAAAAAAGACCCGCTCATCGCTCCGGAGGTTAAAAGCTTGCCAGACGTGGGCGAGGTTACAGAGCCCGATCTGGAGGAAGTGATCAAGCTTGATCCTGATGCGGTCTTCGACTATTCAAACACCATCTTCACCAAGGATGAGACATTCAAGAAGCTCAAGGCAAGCAATCCCGACCTGGTCATCTTCCGGGTGGACCTCTTCCGCCCCGAATCGTATGTGGAAGAGGTGGAGAAGCTGGCCAGGATTCTGGAGAAGGATGAAGAGTCAAGGGGCTATATCGGCTTCTACCAGGGAGTCCTGAACCAGATCCATCAAGAGACGGACAGCGTCCCTGATGAGAAGAGGCCGCGCGTTTACTTTGAGCACTCAGGTGAATTCGGCACTGCAGCCAATGGATCTGGCTATCATTCAGATATTGTGATGGCCGGTGGCAATAACGTATTCGCTAGCCTTTCGGCAGAGTATCCCACAATCGATCAGGAGACTATATTGCAGGCAAACCCTGAGATCATCGTAAAGCTCTACGGTCATGGAAGCTCCACTTCATCCGGCGGCTACATCAATGACGACACCTCGGAGATGGAAAAGGTCAGGGAGACGGTAATAGAACGACCGGGCGGCAAAGACATAGATGCGGTCAAGAATGGCAGGGTTTACGTCCTCTACGGCCCGCTCATCGATGGAGCCAGGCACATCATCGGCGTATCTTATTTGGCAAAGATCTTCTACCCGGATCTGCTGGCCGATTTTGATCCCGAAGAGGTTCACCAGAAGTATCTCGATTTTGTAGGCTACGAATACGACCTGAGCGAGCATAAGGCTTTCGTCCTTCCTGAGCTGTGATCGATCTTTGTTCCACTTTTTGCAGACGACTAACCGAAAGATTATTAAATCAATTTGACTTGCTTTAATTCAAAATAATGTGATGTGGGAAAGAGCACATCTCATGGATGTACCGGCTTCAAAATTTCAAACGATAACCGAGATAAAAATGGCGATGTCAATATGAAGAAGATCAAGATCGCATATATCAGCACAACAGGGCTTGACGTATTCCCATTAATAACAGCGCTCGAGGAGTTGGAGACAGAAAAAGGTGATGTGGCAGAGGTCATTCTCCGATCCAAAGATGATCTGGCCGATCCAAAGACCATGGACGATTTCATGAGCTTCGCAGTCGGGTCGGATCTGGCAATACTGAGCCTTCACGGCGGCAAGGCGATCCTTGGCAGTTTCGATGAGATAGCCGGTAGACTAAGAGATGCAAATGTTCCGATGTACGCCCAGGATACGTCCAAGCTGGACCCTGAGCTCATGAGCATCTCAACGGTAGGTAGAGATGTGCATACCTCGATATTCCGCTATCTTGCCTATGGGGGAAAAGATAACTCCAAGAACCTGCTCCTTTACTGCCTGAATCAATTCCTCGGCACAAGCTACGAGGTCGGCGAGCCGAAGAGGCCTCCCTGGGAGGGGATATACCACCCGGACTTTGGCTACATTGCCACGCTTGATGAATACTTCCGGAAGAACTACAAAGAAGGCAGGCCCACAATTGGTCTGTGGTTTTACAACGGCTTCTGGCAGGCCGACAACCTGAGGTTTGTCGATAGCCTGATCAGGGAGATCGAGAGAAGAGATGCCAACGTCATCCCGGTCTTTCTCTACAGCCTGAAGGATGTGGAGCTCGGGACCAAGGGCGCCGAATGGGTGATTGATAACTATTTCATGAAAGACGGGCAGCCGGTGATAGACGCCCTGATCTCCACCCTCATGTTCTCCCTTACCATGAAGCCCAGGGATGAGGAGAAGCTTTTTGACAAACCATTCTTCGAAAAGCTGGGCGTTCCAGTGATTAAGGCCATACTGACCTACAACACCGAGGAGGAGTGGAGGGAGTCATTTCAGGGTTTGAATCCGATGGATGTGAGCATGAGCATTGCCATGCCCGAATTCGACGGAATGCTGATAGCGGTGCCCGTAGCCGCCAAAAAGA